>JACQFG010000151.1 GCA_016200155.1 Planctomycetota bacterium
CCACCTGCTCGGCATCGACCCGCACACGACGGTAGCGAATGCGCAGGGACAGCCATTGCCGATCGCCGGCGACGGTGAAGTACGGCCGGAACTGATGTAAGCTTGTCTATTTCGCGTGCTTGTAGAGATACACCTTCGCCGGCTGGTGTGCGAAATACATCGTGACGCCGTGCGTGTCGATCGGCGCGCTCACCCCCTCGGCGATCGGGGCGTCAGGCAATTGCCGCCACTCGTTTTTCTTCACATCCAGGGCGTGGAATTCCTTCTTGTCCAACATGCTCACGACCAGCACATCGCCGCTGACCGGGTCGATGGCGGTGACGGTGCTGCTGATGCGGATGACGAACGGGGCCTCCTTGAACGGCGTGATGATGCCGTTCTCATCCATGCGGTGCAGCTTCTTGCTGTCGTTGCCGCCGCCGAGGATCAGCGATTTGTCTACCGGATTGTAGCGCGCGATGTTGTGGTACGGTCCCATGTCCACCTTGTCTCTGTGGCGAGACCAGAGTTTGCCCTTGTCCTCCAGGTTGTGGATAACGCCGTCGAGGACGCGGAACAACCGTTTGTTCTCCGGGAAGTATGCCAGTGCGGTTCCGTGGCCAACGGAGACGCCCTTGATTTCGGGAAGCGTCGTCCATTCTTCCTTGGCGATGTCGTACTGGTGGACCAGCCGCGTGGCGCTTTGATGGTGATAAAGCAAGCCCTTGGCCGGGTCGATCGTGTTGTTCTGGTAGGCGTGGCCGATCGGTCCCTTGCCGGTCTTGGCGTCGCCCGTCCACCAGCTCGGCGTGGGCATCAGTTTCCAGGTGTTCGTGGCGGCGGCATAGGTGATGAACCTGACGGCTGAGTAATGGCCCTGGCCGACGAAAAGGACCTGCTGCGACTTCGGATCCCACACCGCGGCATCGGTGTATTCCAGGATGTGATGTCGTTGCACCTTCAGCAGGTCGATGGCATAGCCTTCGGTCTTCAGCTCGGCCCATTCGCCCGGCTTCATGCGGGCGGCAAGCTTGGCGAGTTCGGTCTTTGGCTCCTGAGCGTGCGCAGGCGCTGCCGTTTCAAAGGACGCCAGCACAAGCACCGCGACCAGAGAATGCGTGATCGCTTTCATATAATCACCCCGTGACGAAGACGCCAAGTTTGCCCCTAGTCTATTGATGCCCGCACACCATGAAGGGGGGTTCCCATGTTGTCCGTGATTGAGCGACGATTACTCGCATTCCTGTGCCTGGTTCTCGTGGCCGCGGTCCTGCCGACGGCGGCGCTGCTGCACGCTCGGGAGCCGGCCGCGGGCGAAGCATTGTGGAAGCAGATCGAGCCGTTCGCGAAACCGCCGGAGGAGTTCGCCGGCAAGTTCGGCGGTTACAAGTCGCCGCTCAAGTTCGCGGATGGTTCCATCGCCAAGACGCCCGCCGACTGGGCCAAGCGCCGCGCAGAAATCCGCACGACCTGGGACAAACGGCTCGGCGCCTGGCCGAAGCTCGTCGAAAAGCCCGTCGTCAAGAAGCTCCAGAAAGTCGAACGCGACGGTTACACCGAGTACAAGGTCCAGGTGCAGATTTCCAACGACGGCAAGTTCGTGGACGGCTACCTGCTGATTCCGAAGGGCAAGGGGCCGTTCCCCGCGGTGCTCGTCCCCTTCTATGAGCCGCTCACCAGCATCGGCCAGGGCGCCAAGGGACGCGGCGTCGGTACGCATGACTACGGCCTGCAAATGGTCAAACGCGGCTGCGTCACGCTCTCCATCGGCACGCCCGGCTCGCTCGACAAGCTCGGCGGCGACACGCGCGACGCCCTCATCAAGGCCGGCGAGGAGCTGCGCCGCCAGCCGCTCACCCTCCTCGCCTACGTGGCGGCCAACTGCCTCACCGCACTGGCTCAAATGCCCGAGGTCATCGCCGAGCGCATCGGCGTCATCGGCCTGTCCTACGGCGGCAAGTGGTCGATGTTCGCCTCGTGCCTCGATGAACGCTTCGCCTGTGCCGTCTGGTCCGATCCCGGCATCGTCTTCAACGAAAAGGACAGCAACGTCAACTACTGGGAGCCCTGGTATCTCGGCTACGACCCGAAGGAGAAACGCAAGGCCGGCGTCCCGTCGGAGAAGAACCCGCGCACCGGGTTGTACAGGGAAATGGTCGAGGCGGGCGAAGACCTCGTCGATCTACATGCGCTGATGGCGCCGCGCCCGGTCATGGTCGGCGGCGGCGTCCAGGACCCGATCAAGAACTGGCAGGCGCTCAACCATCTCGTTGAGGTCAACAAGGTGCTCGGCCACAAGAACCGCGCCTTCCTGACCGCCCGCAAGTCACATATCCCGACACCTGAGGCGCTCGAGCTGGAACTGGCATTTCTCGAGTATCACCTGAAGTACGCCCCGCTCGACAAGCCTGCCAAGCGCGGTCCGGCCATCGGTACTAAGGGCATGGTGAGTTGCGGCCATCCGCTCGCCGCGCAGGCCGGGCTCGACATCCTCGACGCGGGCGGCAATGCCTTCGACGCCGCGGTCGCCGTCGCGGCGACGCTCAACGTCGTCGAGCCGATGATGTCGGGCATGGGCGGCTTCGGCGTCCATCTCGTCTATGACGCCAGCAAGAAGTCCGTTCACTGTCTCGATTCGAGCGGCCGATTCCCCGCCCTCACCAATGCCGACGTCTTTCGGGCGCCGACGCCCCATTACCTGAAGAACCGTGCAGGCGCCAGGGCGATCGCGACGCCCGGCAATGCCAACGGCTGGGAAGTGCTGACCCAGCGCCATGGCATCCTTCCCTGGTCGCGCCTTTTTGAACCTGCCATCAAGCTCGCCGATGAGGGCTTCGTCATCAGCCCTCGCGCTGCCGGGCAAATCAAGAGTGAATTCGATTTCTTCCCGGAGCACGCCAAGGCCTTTTACGGCAAGGACGGCAAACCGTTGCAGGCCGGCGATCGGCTCGTGCAAACGGACCTGGCCCGCTCGCTCCGCCTGATCGCCAAAGACGGCGCCAAGGCGCTGCACGGCGGCGAACTCGGCGTCGCCATCGACAAGGAAATGCAACGCTCCGGCGGCTTCCTGCGCCTCGACGACCTCAAGGCGAACAGGGCCGAGTGGTGGACGCCGATCAGCATCGACTATCGCGGCGTCAAGGTCGTTGCATCGCCACTGCCCAACAACGCCTGGAACGGGCTCTATCGCCTGGGCATCATGAGCCGATTCGACGTCGCCAAGATGGGGCACAACAGCACCGAGTATCTGCACACCTATGCCGAGGCGACGAAGCTGGCGTACACGGCTCGCTTGCAGTATGCGGGGGATCGCGATCTCAACCCGCCGCCGTTCGAGCGGTTGTTCTCGGAAAAGCAGTGGGCGTCCGAAGCGGCGAAGATCAAGCCGAACAAGGCGATGCCGTTGCAAGCCGCGCCGCCGGCGATCAACGAAGACGAGCAATTCACGACGCATTTCGTCATCGCCGATCAATGGGGCAACGTCGTCACCTCGACGCAAACGCTCGGCATGCTGTTCGGCAGCAAGATCATGGCGCCCGGCACCGGCATCTGGCTGAACAACTCGATGCAGTACTGCACGTTCGAGCCCAAGGGCAATCCGCTGGACGCCATCGCCGGCCGACGCAAGCTCGCGGGATTCTGTCCGATGATCGTCATGAAGGAGGGCAAGCCGTGGATCGCAACCGGCTCGCCCGGAGGCCACACGATCGTGCAGACGGTGCCGCAGATCGTCATGAACATCGTCGATTTCCGCATGGACGTGCAGCAAGCGATCGCCGCCCCGCGTCTGAGCTTCATCGAGCCCGACATCACGGCGGTCGACCCCGACGTGCCGGAGAGCGTGCGCAAGGAACTCGCCGCCTACGGTCACAACATCCGCGTCCAGCGTCTGGGCAACGCGCACGGCTTGACCGTCGAATACGACAAGGGCCGGCCGACGCGCTTCACCGGCGCCGCCGACCCGCGCGGCGAAGGGGCCGCCATGGGTAAATGACTTGCATTGCGCCTGCGCGTTTTACACACACCCTCGCCCCGACACCCCCCGGCAGCCGAAAAATGACTTGCATTGCGCCTGCGCGTTTTACACACACCCCCGCCCTCCTGAGTACCGCCATGACGTCACGACCGCTGGTGTCCGGACTGATCACCATCGTCCTGTTTGCCGGCGCCGTTCCCGCGTTCGGCCAGGCGAAGTTCGCGTCGCACCCGCCGATGCGGCCATTGCCGACGGCGACGAAGCAGCCGCTCGAAAAAGGCCCGACGTTCTTCGTCGATCCCGTCAAGGGGGACGATCAGAACGACGGCTCCGAAGCGAAACCGTGGAAATCAATCCAGCACGGCAGCAATCGCCTCAAGCCGGGCGACACGCTCTATCTGCGCGGCGGCGTCTATTACGAGAAAGTCCGCCTCACGAAATCGGGGACCGCCGAGGCGCCGATCGTCATCGCGTCCTACCCCGGTGAGTTGGCGATCATCGACGGCGGTCTGCGCGAGTTCTTCGAATCGCCCGAATCAAGCTGGACGCCGGCCAAGGACGGCGCGGCGGGTGAGTTTGTTTCGACGAAAGTTTATCCGAATGTCGACGATCGCAAGATGCCGACGCAGTTCATCCCGATGTCGTGGGAGCCGATGTGGGGCATCGAGGAGGAACGCCCGCTCGCCCTGGGCAACTTCGGCGATTCGATGGTCCCGCTCCACGGTTATCGCACGGCCCTCGACCTGCGCTCCAATGACGAAATGAGCTCGGACCGCAAGCCGGGTCGCAAGGTCGGCACCTACGGCGGGCCCGGACTGTGGTACAACCGCGACACGGGCCGCATCCACATCCGTCTCGCGCACAACAAACTCGCCGGCCTGGGCGAGCGCGCCTACCGCGGCGAGACCGATCCACGCAAGCTCAAACTCGTCGTCGCCGTCGGCTTCGGCGATCCCGTCCTGCGCATCAACGGCGTGCGCCATGTCAAGATCCAGGGCATCGTCCTGCGCGGCGCCACCGGCAGCCCCATGATCGAAATCTACGGCTCCACCAACATCCACCTCGATCACCTCACCGTCTTCGGCGGCTTCCCCGGCCTGCTCGTCAACGCCTCGAAGGATATCCGCGTCACCAGCTGCGCCTTCCGCGGCGGGGCTGCTCCCTGGCTGGGCCGATCGCACATGAAGTATTTCGGGACGCCGTCGTACATGCTGGTTTTTCAGCACACGCAGCCGCTGAACGAGAACATCGAGCTGGCGAACTGCGAGTTCACCGACGATCACGATTTCGCGTTCCTGC
>JACQFG010000210.1 GCA_016200155.1 Planctomycetota bacterium
CTGTTCCTCGGTTCCGGCAGCGTTATCTATGGCTGTCATCATCAACAGGACATGCTCAAGATGGGCGGGCTTTATCCAAAGATGAAAATCACCGCGCTCACCATGTTGATGGGCGTGCTCGCGATTGCCGGCACGCCGTTCTTCTCCGGCTGGTACAGCAAGGACGAGATTCTTGCGAGCGCGTTTGGTTTCGTGCTGACGAAGCCGCAGCACTTCCTCCTGTTCCTGTTGCCACTCGTGACGGCAGGGATCACGACGTTCTACATGTTTCGCATGTGGTTCTTGACGTTCACCGGCAAGCCTCGCGATGAGCACGTCCATGAGCACGCCCATGAATCGCCGTGGCCGATGACGGTGCCGTTGATTCTGCTGGCGATCTTCAGCGTTGGCGTGGCATGGGGTTGGCCGCCGCACGGGCCGGAACATAGCTGGCTGGGGCATCAATTGCACCACTACAGCCAGCCGGGCGCCGTCGACGTCGACTTCCACGCCGCCATCGAGAAGGCCCACGCCAATCACTCGATCGTCGGCTTCCTGGCCTTCGCCGTCGTCGGCATCGGCCTGGCGTTCGCCCTCGTGCTCTACTACTACGGCGTGCTCGATCCGAACGAGGCCCGCGAACAGTTTCCCGGCGTGCACCGCTTCCTCTTGCACAAGTGGTACTTCGATGAGCTGTACAGCGTCCTGATCGTGCGGCCCGGACTGGTGATCGCCCACTGGTGCCGCAATTTCGATCTGTACATCATCGATGGCTTCGTGCACCTGCTGGCGAAATGCAACCTCTCCACGTCGCGCTGGAGCGGGAAGTTCGATCGCGGCATCGTCGACGGCTTCGTCAACCTGCTCGCCGACGTGTCCTACGGCATCGGCTCGTGGCTGCGCAACGTGCAGACCGGATATCTGCGCAGCTACGTGCTGTTTCTGGCGCTGGCAGCAATGGCAGTGTGGGTCCTGCTGTACGCATGGGCCTCGGCAATGGGCGGATAAGCGTAGGTCAGGCTTTCCAGCCTGACACAACAGACAGAACGCGTCAGGCTGGAAAGCCTGACCTACATTGACACGAGATTGCACCTATGTTCGAATGGGACCTGTTTTTGATGTCGGCGTGCATCTTCGTCCCCAGCATCTTTGCGCTGGGCCTCTTGTTCTTCCCCAAGGGGTCGGAAGAGTACATGCGCTGGTGGTCGCTGCTGGCCACCGCGGTCACGTTCGTGCTCAGCTCGTGCCTCTTCATCGACTATCTCGCCCTGATCGGACAGAACCCGACTCCCGCCGCCAACACCGGCGTTCTGCGGCCCAGCAAGAGCACGACGCTGTCCGCCCGCGCCGACGCCGCCGCTGCCGACGACGCCAAGAACAAGCCGTTCAAACCCGACGACCTGCACGCCCGCTATCCGTGGATCTCGCGCTTCAACATCGATTACTACCTCGGCGTCGACGGCATCAGCATGTCGATGATCTTGCTTTCGACCGTGCTGTTCTTCCTGTCGATGATCGCAAGCTGGGGCATCGAGAAGCATGTCAAGGGCTATTGCATGCTGTTCCTGATCCTGGAGACCGGCGTCCTGGGAACGTTCATTGCCCTCGACTTTTTCCTGTTCTACATCTTCTGGGAAATCATGCTATTGCCGATGTATTTTCTCATCGGCGTCTGGGGCGGTCCGCGCCGCGAGTATGCGGCCATCAAGTTCTTTCTGTACACGCTGTTCGGCAGCATCTTCATCCTGGTCGCGATCCTGGGATTCTACTTCACCGACGTGCAGGATTTCGCGAACAAGGAAATCCTCGTAGCCAAGAAGAATGAGGTGCTGTCCCGCCCGACGCCGCCGCCGCCGGGCCCGGGAGATGGCGCACCCAAGAAGAAGGGCGGAGGAGGCGGCAAGAAGGGAGAGGCCAAAAAGGACGCCGTCGAGCAGAAAGGCCCCCAGGCTCCCGGCCCGGCCGACCTCAACGCCCTCGCCCAGGTGGAGGTGCACACCTTCGATATCATCGTTCTGACCAAGGTCGGCAAGGGAGCCATGGAATGGATGCACCTGTCCTCCCGCCTTGCGGAGGTGCAGTCCAATTTCAAGGCGGGCAAGGCCGAACAAAAAGACGTCGACAAGGCGCAGGAGGACGTCAATCAGTTTGTCAATAAGATCGTCGAACAGCGCGAAAAGGACGGCGTGCCGACGACCGAGGACGCCGTCAAGAAGCGTCTGGCGCAAGCCTTCTTCACGCCGGCGTTTCAGTACACGATGTTCCTGTTCTTGTTCGTCGGCTTCGCGATCAAGATGCCGATCTTCCCGTTCCACACCTGGTTGCCCGACGCCCATGTCGAGGCGCCGACGCCGATCAGCATGATCCTCGCCGGCATTTTGCTCAAGCTGGGCGGGTACGGCGTGATCCGCATCGCCTATCCGATCTGTCCGTGGGCGGCGCATGCGCTGGCGTCGTATCTGTGCATCCTGGCGATGATCAACATCATTTACGGCGCGTTTGCCGCCATGGCCCAAACCGATTTCAAGAAGCTCGTCGCCTACAGTTCGATCAGCCACATGGGCTACGTCCTCCTGGGGATCGCCGTCTGGCCGATGAGCGGGTTCGAATACTGGGCCTGGGGCATGAACGGCGCCATGTATCAAATGGTCGCCCATGGCATCAGCTCGGCGGGCATGTTCTTCTGCGTCGGCGTCATCTACGATCGCGCCCACCATCGCAATCTCGACAACTTCCGCGGCCTGTATGAGCCGATGCCGCTGTACGGCGGCATCAGCGCCTTGATCTTCTTTGCAGCATTGGGCTTGCCCGGCCTATGCGGGTTCGTCGGCGAGTTCTTCGTCATCCTGTCGGCGTGGAATTTCGCGACGCCCGATTATCCCCATGCGGGCAAGATCTTCGCCGTGCTGTCGGCGCTCACCGTGGTCATCACGGCGGCGTACATCCTGTGGACGCTGCAGCGCGTCTACCTCGGCACGAACCCGGCCTACAAGGATTTCAAGGACATCACCGTCCGCGAACTGCTGTGCGTGATTCCGCTCGCGATCCTGGCGGTCGTGCTCGGCATCGTGCCGTGGCTGATCCTGCACTGGATGGAGCCGCACGTGACGATGCTGGTCGACTCGCTGGCGCAAGTGAAGCTGTGACGATAGAAACGACAATTTAGCCCGCCATTTAGGGCGGGCGTTTCGGTTTCCCGCCATAAATGGCGGGCTAAATGAAAAAAACGGCAAATGGTCCGAGATCCCTCATGAATGAACATCTGGCCCTGGCCCTGGGAGCGAATCTGAGCCGCGACTCGCGCGCGTTCCTGCCGGAACTCGTGCTGTGCGGCGCGATCGTGCTGTTGCTCCTGATTCGCCTGCTGCCGCGCTACGATCACCTGCACATGGGTTGGATCGCCTTTGTGCTCACCAGCGCCGTCTGCTATCTGGCCTGCTTGCAATGGATGCACTATCCCGCCTACGATCCACGCATGGACTCCGGCCAGGTGATCGGCACATCGACGAACCTCTTCGGCGGCATGCTGATCTATGACAACTTCACCGTGTTCGTGAAAATCTTTCTCTACGCCTTCGTGTCTCTTGTCATCCTGTTGACCTTGCTGACCGGCATCCCCGACCGCGACGACTCGGCTGATTTCTATTGCCTGCTGCTGGGGGCGACGCTCGGCATGATCCTGATGGCCTCGTCGAACCACTTGCTGATGGTGTTCCTCAGCATCGAGATGGCCAGCGTGCCGAGCTATGCGCTGGCCGGTTTCCTGAAGGGCCGGCGCCAGTCGAGCGAAGCGGCGCTGAAATACGTCGTCTACGGCGGCGGGGCGTCGGGCGTCATGCTCTACGGCATCAGCTTGCTCGCGGGCCGATTCGATTCCGGCTACCTGCCGACGGTCGTGCGCGAGATCGGCGCGGGCAACACGCTGGCCGATCCCGTCGTCATCATGGGCATCACTTTCCTACTGGCGGGGATCGGCTTCAAGCTCGCCTCGGTGCCGTTCCACTTCTGGTGCCCGGACGTGTTTGAAGGAGCGGCGGCCGAGGTCGGGGCCTTTCTGTCCGTCGCATCCAAGGGGGCGGCCATCGCGCTGTTGGCCCGCATCGTTCTGGGGATCGGCGGGTTGTCCGGCGATGGGGCGTTCCCGGCCTGGAGCAAGGCCGCCGACTATCTCGTGCCCGTTCTGGCCATCTTCGCAGTCGCGACCACGACCTTCGGCAATCTCGCCGCCTACGGCCAAACCAACCTGAAGCGGCTGCTGGCCTACTCGACAATCGCCCATGCCGGGTTCATGATGATGGGCCTGGCGACCATGACGCGCGACGGGGCCGGCGCCGTGCTCTTCTACCTCGTCGCGTACTTCTTCATGAACCTCGGCGCCTTCGCCGTCGTCGCGTTCATGCGCAACCTCAACAACGGCCACGAAGACCTCGCGTACTATCGCGGCTTCGTCTATCGCTCGCCGCTCCTGGTCGTCATGCTCGGCGTGTTCCTCTTGAGCTTGCTCGGCATCCCGCCGCTGGTCGGCTTCACCGCCAAGTTCCAGATCTTTGCGGTGCTCTACGAGGCGTCGCAGGAATATGCCCGGATCGGCAAGCCGCACCTGAGCTGGACGATGCTCGCGGTCCTGCTCGCCGGCGGCTTGAACACGGTGATCAGTCTTTTCTACTATGTCAAGGTGCTCAAGGTGATGGCCATCGAGAAGACGCTCGAAGAAGTCGAGGACCGTCCGGTCGAGACCAAGCCGGCCCCGGTGTTGCAATCGATCTATGCGACGGCGCTGGCCCTGGCGATCGTGGTGCTCGGCCTGGCCTGGAACCCCCTGGCCGAGGCGACCGGCCCCGCCCAGGGCGCGGACACCTTCCGGCCGACCCCCGCCCCGCCGCCCGCCGCCAAGGGCCCGGCCATACCGAAGAAAGGTTAACGCGCTGGCTGCAGAAGAAGCACGAGTTGCTGCCCCCGCCGCCGTCGTACCCGTCGCACTTCACGACCATCAACTTCTGCTCGCTCGATTACCTGTTGCCGAAGCTGATCTTTGAAGCGGCAGCCGAAGTTGCCGAGATCGAACGAATGCTGCCGCTCGCCGACAACGACGAGGAGGTCCGCCGCCTCGCGCAGAGCTGCCTCGACATGAAACGCGAGCATTTGCGAACCTTGCAAGACGTGGCTGCCGGAAATTCTCCGGCGCCGAACCAGGCACACGCAGTCGTCCACGAAGGGCACGAAGGACACTAAGAACGATCACTCACACAGGGAATTCAGCAGCGTTCTCCATTTGCGGGATCATTTCCTCTCAATGGCCTTGGTGCTTTGGCGGCTGAAACCTGGTGCGGCCCTCCGTTCCTGCTCCCGCGTTTTTTCGTGTCCTTCGTGGCCCTTCGTGGATGACTTTCCGAGGAGCCCGCCATGAAACGTTTCCGCACCTGGACTCTCACCGACGTCGTCAACGACGTCTGGCTTGAGAATTTCTCCACCGGCAGCGACCGCCTGCAACTCGGCCCCGCCAGCGACTGGTCGATCCGCAAACGTACGCTGCGCGGCGGCTATCGCGACGGCCTGGACCTCATCGAAGTCAACAACGGCGCCCTCAGCTATTCGATCTTGCCGACGCGCGGCATGGGACTCTGGCACGGGCGCTATCACGGCATTTACCTCGGCTGGAAGGCGCCGGTCCATGGCCCCGTGCATCCGCGCCACGTCAACACTTCCGATCGCGGCGGCATCGGCTGGCTGACCGGCTTCGACGAATGGCTGTGCCGCTGCGGCCTTGCCTCCAACGGTCCGCCCGGCGACGACGTTTACACCGACCGCGCCGGCCAGACGCGCCGCGATCTCCTGCCGCTGCACGGCCGCATCGCCAATCAGCCGGCCTACTACGTCGAAGTGCGCGTCGGCCTCGATCCACCTTATGAGCTGAGCGTCACCGGCCAGGTCGAAGAGGGGGGCCTGTTCTATCCGCACCTGGTGCTGACGACGACCTACACGACCGTCCCCGGCTCCAACCGCGTCGTCATCCATGATCATGTCGAAAATCGCGGGGCACAGGTCGCCGAGATGCAGCTCCTTTATCATTGCAACCTGGGCCAGCCGCTGCTCGACGCGGGCAGCCGGGTTGCGCTGCCGATCCGCGAGGTGTCGCCGATCAGTCCCCGCGCCGCCGAGGGGATTGCGACGCTCGACACCTATGCCGGCCCGACGACCGGGTTTGCCGAGCAGGTCTATTGCTGCGATCTATTGGCGGACACCGCCGGCCGGTCGCTGGCGATGCTGTACACGCATGCTGCCGATCGCGGCATCGTGCTGCGTTTCAATCTCCAGGAATTGCCGTGCTTCACGGTATGGAAGAACTCTGGCGCGCTGGAGGATGGATACGTCACGGGTCTGGAGCCGGCGACGAACTATCCGAACTTCAAGACGTTCGAACGGCAGCAGGGCCGGGTGATGATGCTGCCCGCCGCCGGCCACTGGGAGGCGACCTGGTCGGTCGAAGTGCACGACACCTCTGCCGCCGTGACCAGCGTACTAGCCGAGATCGTCAGCGTGCAAGCGCAGGCCAAGGCGATCGTACACCGGACGCCGCAGTCGAAATACTCGTCGGCAGCTCGCCCCGCTTGACACAAATCGTCGCCTCGCAACCCGGAACATCACCATGAAAGTGCTTCGCTGGCTGAACGGCGTCGTTTCCCAAAACCTGCGCACGGTCGAAATGATCGGCGTCTTGATGAGAATCTTCAGCTTCTCGCTCGTGAGCTGGCTCGGCCCGGATAGCCCGTTCTTCTTTGTGTGGGCGTTCAACACTGTCGATGCGATCATGCTCTCCTGGTGCGCCGTGATCCGCAAGGACCCGGCGTACACCGTGCTCAACGTCTTCTGGATCGGCGTCGGCGCCGTCGGCATGTACCGGGCGACGGGATTCGGACACTGACCGCTTACAACCCCAGCACATCGTTCATCGTGTACCGCCCCGGCCCCTTCGCCGCCAAAAACTTCGCCGCCTGCAACGCCCCTCGGACATAGGCGTCGCGCGTGTGGCCCTTGTGGACCAGCTCCATCGTTTCGCCGAGCGTCGAGAACAGGATCGTGTGCTCGCCGACGTTGTCGCCGCTGCGGACCGCGTGCATGCCGATCTCGCGCGGCGGGCGTTCGCCGACCAGCCCTTCGCGGCCATGACGGATCGGCATCTCGCCCATCGCTTCCTGGATGACCTTCGCGAAGTAGAGCGCGGTCCCGGAAGGCGAATCCTTCTTGAAGCGATGATGGCGCTCGATGATCTCGACGTCGAAGCCCTTGTCCTTGAGAGCGGCCGCCGCTTGACGCACGAGCTTGAAGAGCACATTGACGACGAGGCTCATGTTCGGCGCGAACAGAATGGCCGTCTGGTGGGCGGCAGCCTCGATCTCGCGGCGCTGGGTGTCGCTGTGCCCAGTCGTCGCCACTACCAGCGGGATGCGCCGCTCGACGCAGGTCTTCAGCACGTTCATCGTCCCGTCCGGCATCGAGAAATCAATGACGACCTCGGGATGCACGTCAAGCGGGATCGACGCCGACACCGCAACGCCGAGCTTGCCCAGCCCCGCGGTTTCGCCGGCGTCGCGGCCCTGATCGGGATGCGCCGCGAAATCGACGGCCGCGACGAGGTGCAGCGATTTGTCTTCGTGGGCCAACTGAATGATGCGCTGCCCCATGCGGCCGCAGGCGCCGTTGACGGCGAGTTTGGTTTTCATTGTTCCTCCTCCGCGCGCCCGAACCAGGCGTCAGCCAATTCAAACAACCGAGCGATGGGCACTTCGAATCCCGGCAGCAGTTTCGTCTTGTAAATCTGCTTGGCAGTCACGACCTTCTTGCGATATTCGCCGTTTTCCAGAATATGCACCGTCATGATTCGCTCGAAGCGGTCGATGATCCAGTATTCCTGAATCTTGACCTTCCGATACTCCTCGCGTTTCGTTTCATAATCGCGTTCCCGATCGCGCTTTCGGCTCGACACGAACTCGACCGCGATCGTCGGGGCCTCACCCTTGCGCGGAAGTCGCCCGAGTCCGGCCCAAATCAGGCGATCGGCCTTGCGGCGATTGCGGCCGGTGCGGATGTACTGCTCCGGAAGCGTCTTGTCGAGTGCCTTGCCGTCGGAATGGTCTGCCTGGTAGTTGCGCAACCAACGCCCGAGTTCTTCATTCGGATCGGTTTCTTCGACTAATGGAATTGGCGACACGACGAGCACTCCATTGATGAGTTCGTAACTCCATGCCGGATCGAAATCCTCATAGTCGGAATCATCGAATTCTTGCGGCGTCATCAGGATGCCGGCGGACTCGATGCCGAACTTGTATTTCGGCGGCGCGAGCTTTCGCTTGCGTGTCAATGTACCAGTGGCCATCGCGGTCTCCCCCGCTCATGATTGCGTTGGACGAACGGTCAACGTTAAGTATACACCTCGATCGCCTTGATGATCTCGTCGAGATCATTCGGCACCTGCACGGCTCGGTTCGCAAAGGTCGCCCGGCGGACGCCGCGGTGGCCGAGCACGTCGTCGAAGGTTTTACGGTCGGCGCTGTGGTAGGCGACCGTGGCCGTCGGGTCCTTGAGCTGATGGCCGGTCAGGACGCAGACGACGCGATCGCTGGGAGCGATGATGCCTTCTTTGCGGAGCTTGCGGGCCCCGGCGACGCTGGCGGCGGATGCAGGTTCGCAGCCCAGGCCGCCGGCGCCGACTTTCGCCTTGGCGTCGAGAATCTCCTGGTCGGTGGCCTCGCGGACCACGCCGCCGCAACGATCGAGCGCCCGCAGCGCCTTGTGCAGGTTGACGGGATGGTTGATCTCGATGGCGCTGGCGATCGTGGCGGCGCGGATCTTCTCCATGTCGAGGCTTTGATAGTAGCCGTCGATCGTCTTCTGGTTCGGCTGGCCGTTGTTCCAGCGCAGGCCGTGCTTTTCGTAGAGCTGATAGAACGTGCCGGCGCCGGCGGCGTTGATGACGGCCAAACGGGGCGGGCGTTTGATGAGGCCGAGGTCCATCAGCTCGATGAAGGCTTTGCCGAACGAGCTGACGTTGCCGAGGTTGCCTCCGGGAACGACGATCCAGTCGGGGACGTCCCAGCGCATCGCTTCGAGGATGCGGTACATGATCGTCTTTTGGCCCTCGAGGCGGAAGGGGTTGACGCTGTTGACGAGGTAGATGCCGAGCTTCTTGGAAATTTGCTGAACGCGCTGCATGGCGTCGTCGAAGTCGCCGGCGATTTGCACGGTGAGGGCGCCGTGATCGAGGGCCTGGGCGAGCTTGCCGTAAGAAATCTTGCCGGAGCCGATGAAGATGATGGCCCGCATGAGCCCGGTGGCGGAGCAGAAGACTGCCAAAGAGGCGCTGGTGTTGCCGGTGGAGGCGCAGGCGGCGCGTTTGGCGTCGGTCATGCGGGCGTGGGTGAACGCCGCGGTCATGCCGTTGTCCTTGAAGCTGCCGGAGGGGTTCAGGCCCTCGTACTGCAAGAACAGGCAGCCCGCGTTGAGGCCGGCAAACTTGGCGACGGCATCGGCGCGCTGCAGGATCGTTTGGCCTTCGCCGATCGTCATGATCTTGTCCGGCGGCGCGAACGGCAGCAACTCGCGGAATCGCCAGACGCCGCTGAAGTGCAGCGGATTGGAGCGCTCGGCCCACTTGCTCTCGAACCACGCAAGCGACTTGGGCGGTTGC
This sequence comes from Planctomycetota bacterium, assembly GCA_016200155.1. Lineage (GTDB taxonomy): Bacteria > Planctomycetota > Planctomycetia > Gemmatales > Gemmataceae > SIAQ01. Next base: position 9,665 of record JACQFG010000210.1, read on the forward strand.
AAGCGGTTCCAGTCATAAGCAACGTCGAGCAATCCACCGCACTTGGGGCAAGCAAACGACGTGTCGGCGGCGGAAACGGCGCCGTCGCATTGCGGATGGATACAGCGCTGGAAGACGGCGTCGGCGCTCAATGCATTGCCCTCATTCCGCTTGCGGCTTAGCGTTCGCAAGGCGTCACGCGAACGCTAAGCCGCAAGCGGAATAAGGGACGTTCGCGCCAACAAGCGAATGACCGTCAGTAGTCCTTGAAATAGAACCACAGCGACGCAAGGCCGACGAAGATGCCGATCCAGATCGCGGAAACCAGCAGGCTCTCCCACCAGACGCTCTTGCTGTTGTCGAAGGTGTTCATGTCGCCAAGGTTGCCGGTCATGAAATCGGTGTAGACGATCAGGTCGTTGAGCTGGTTGAGGTCCTCGGTCCGCGGCGAGATGGCATGAATGACCCGCACGGCGGTCAGGACCCAGTGGCCTGCCCAGCGTTTCTCTTGCGGACGCTCGGCCTGGCCCATCATCTGGCGCATCTTGTCGTCTTCTTTTTCCATCCGTTCAATCATATCGACAAAGGTGTAAGTGAGGCCGATGCTGGAAAACGCAATCCAGGCCGCCACCGTGAGCAAGATAGACGTCACCACGCTTCGAGTCATCACGCCGACGAAGGTCGAGATCGCATAGAGAATCGCGAAGAAAAAAGTGATGGTAAGGATCAGCAGCAGCGTGCCCGTGGCCCACAATCCGGAGCGGATGCCCAGGACAAACCAGATGCCGGCGATCGCGTAGGCGGTGCTGAGGAAGATGAACGTGAGGCCGCCGAGGTACTTGTAGCTGAGCAGCAGGCTCCGGCTGATCGGCTTGACGAGCAAAAGGTCGATCGTGCCCTTGCGCAGCATGTTGGGAATGAAGAACGCCGTGATGACAACGCCCAGGAGCACGGCGGCCCAGGACCCAACTTTGATTACCAGCGTCGCCAGGTTATACATCAGTGCCGCCAAGGGAGCCGAGATGAACTCGATCGGAAACAGCCCGAACACCAGGCCGAGTTCCGTTGCCCAGATGCGATGCGTGTTCGGCGTCCCCTGCACGACGACGCGGTATTCCCGCAGACCTTTGTGGTCTTCTCCATGGGCAATCGGTTCGATGCCGCCGACCTTGATGAAGTTCAGATTCTCCGCATCCTCGAATAACTTTCTAATCTCGCCCGCCTCGGCTTTCCGGTCCACCGGCGGCCTCTTCGGCTCCTGGCCCGGGCCTTTTTTCTCTTCGTCGTGAGCGATCATCGGTTCCGGGCCGAAGCCGAAGCGGCGCTGATCGCTCGCCGACACCGTTAGCGCGTAGTCGCTCAACGGCGAGTCGGCGTCGCCGCGAATCAACTCGACCTTGTTGAGCCGAAAATTCCCCCAGCCGCGCATCACCATCATCTTTTCCGGCTTGTGGTTGTTGAGCGTCTGAAAGATCACCGGTCCCTGGAAGTCCGATGGGAAGAAATACCCCATCGTCTTTTCCGCGGAGAGCGGTTTGAACGACAACTGCGCGACAAAAATAATGACGAGCGTGGACAGCGCGAACAGCCCGATCAGGATCCAGCTGTCGCGCGCTTCCCGCATGGAATCTTTCAGGATGGCAAAGTATTTCATGACCGGCGATCCTCCTCGTGGACCTCAACCGCAGTGATCGGCTCAACCGTATCGCGTCGATCGCGCTTCTTGTCGCGCCGGGTCGATTGATCCTCGTGCGTTTCCAGGAACAGATCTTCCAGCGATTGTCGTTTCTCGACGAGATGCCGCAGGTTCAGACCCTTGTTGCGGATGTAGTCGACGACGGCGTCGATGTTCTGGCCGTCGAGCAGGTGGACCTCCCAGCGATCCTCGAGCGGCGTTGCGTCATAGCCAAGGTTGCGTATTTCCGCGACCGGCAGCACCTGGCCCGGCGCCAGACCGATCAAGAACCGGCCCTTCTGACGCGTCAGCGTGGCCACGTCTCCTTCGCGGATCATCTTGCCCTTGCGGAGGATGGCGACGCGATCGCAGATCAGCTCGACCTCGCCCAGGAGGTGCGAGTTGATGAAGATGGTGACGCCGTGCTTCTTCAATTCGAGCAGCGTCTCGCGGATATCGCGTCGGCCGACCGGGTCAACGCCGTCGGTCGGTTCGTCGAGGAAGATGACCTCCGGCCGATGCATGAGGGCCTGGGCGATGCCGACGCGCTGCTTCATGCCCTTGGAGTAGGTGCGGATCTTGTAGTGCATGCGATCGGCGATGCCGACCTGTTCGAGCATGTCGGGGATGCGCTTGGCTCGCGTCGCGCTGGAAACGCCGAGGAGTTGGCCGTAGAAATCGAGCAGGCTGTAGCCGGTGTGGTAATCGGGAAAGTGATGATCTTCGGGGAGATAGCCGACGCGGGAGCGGACGTGAGCTGTGCCGGCGACTTCGCCGAGCAGAAACGCGTCGCCCTCCCAGCCGCCGGTGATGCCGAGCATGACCTTGATGAGCGTGGTCTTGCCGGCGCCGTTCTGGCCGAGCAGGCCGTAGATCTCGCCTTCCTTGACGCTGAGCGTGACGCCGCCGAGCGCTTCGATTCGGCCATAGCGTTTGCGAAGATCGGTGGTTTCGAGGACAGGCACGGGGTGGCCTCCGAGGAGGATGGGTTGTTAATCAATATATGATTCGGCGCGATTTCGTGGGGACAGGCGGCTCGCCTGTCGCTGGTTGGCGCCCGACAGGCGAGCCGCCTGTCGCCACGGTAAGAACGTGTCACTCCAGCGCAAACGGCGAATCGCTGTCAAGGTTAGCGATGCGCACGCTCCGTTTGCCCTCCAGCACCTCCAGTAAAGTGGGCAGCACAAATTCTTTACGCCAGCCTGTCATCAAGAGGTTCGTTTCTGCCGGGGCTTCATTTTGCATCTTTGATCGCACCAGGTCTTTCAGGTCGCTCACGGTCGCCGTGAGGCTGACGGCAAGCTTTTCGCGGGCGCAGAAATCATTGAGGATCGCGCCAATCAGATTGACGACGAGCGCCACCTGCGGCCGATCCTGTTCGCGTTCGATGACCTTCGGGAATTGATCAGGCGGCAGCTTGCGGGCTTGCTCGATGGCGTCCCAGAGCGGCTGCACGAATCGCTTCGCCATGCCGCGCATCGTCGCAACTTCGCTGGCCGACTTCGGATTGCGGCGGGCGACTTCGACGATTAGATCGTCGCGCACCAGGACGCGCGGCGGTCGGTTCATCTGAGCAGCGAAGGTTTCGCGGGCCATGAACATCGCCCGCACCAAAGCCAGGCGCTTGCGATCGAGCACGCCGGTGCCTTTCAGCTTGCGCCACTTCTCCGCCGGCTGCGCCGCCATCTCCGGCAACGCCTGAGCGAGGAAGCGGTCGAATTCCTGACGGGCCCAGGCGCGGCGTTTGAGCTCCTCCAGGTGCAGATCGATGCGGTGCCAGAGGGGCAGCAGATAGCGAACATCGTCGAATGCATAGCTGATCTGCGACGGCGACAACGGCCGATGCCGCCATTCCGTCAACGTCTCGCCCTTGGAAAGTTGAATGCCGAGCAGCTGATAGACGAGTGCCGCGTGTCCCAGCGGATAATTGAGCCCCACCAGGCCGGCGGCGATTTGCAGGTCGAACCAATTGCTCGGCGTTTGTCCGCTGTGACGCCGGGCCATGCGCGTCTCCTCACGCCCCGCGTGAACGACGACCGTGCGGGCCGGGTCCACGAGCAGCTTCCAGAACGCATCGAGTGGCCCGGCACCGAGCGGATCGATCAGGAAAAGGGCGTCGGGCGTCGAGATTTGAATCAAGCACAGACTGGGGTCGTACGTGTCTTCGCCGACGAACTCCGTGTCGAAGCCGAGCACCTTGGTTTCCTGCAACCGGACGCAGCATTCCGCGAGCGACTGGGGGTCGGCGACGATAATTTCCTCGAGCTTATGCATGAATTCCGCCTAATCCCATTGACCGTCGCTGAGACTCCAGCCGCCGTCGATCGGCAGCACGATGCCGGTGATAAAACGCGCCTCATCGCTACACAGGAACACGGCCGCGTCGGCGCAGTCGTCGGGAGTGCCTGGACCGGGACCCAGCGGTTGCTTCGTCTTCAAAAACGCGGCGATCGCCGGATCGCTGATAGCTCGTGCCGCCATCGGTGTATCGATCAACCCGGGGGCGAGCACGTTGATTCTGATCATATTAGAAGCGTAGCGCGCCGCCGCCTGCCGGCTCATGGCGATGATGCCGCCCTTGCTCGCGGCATAGGCAACCGTGTCGAAAAAATGCGGCGATGGCGACAATGCCAGGACGCTCGACATGTTCAAGATCGCGCCGCCCGAGCCTTGCTTGAGAAACTGCCGAACCGCGGCCCGGTTGGTCATGAACGTGCTCTTGAGATTGGCGTCGATGGTCGCCTGCCAGCCGGCGTCGGTGCATTCGTGCAGCGGGCCATCGCCGTGCTTACGTCCGCTGCTCCCGGCAACGTGGTAGAGGACGTCGAGGCCGCCGAGGTGCTGGATGGTTTCAGTGAAGAGGGTTTCGACCTGCGACTCGGAGGCGGCATCGCATTGCAGGTGAACGAAGCCGTTGTCAGTTGGAGCGTCCAGGCCGGCGACGACGAGGCGAGCGCCTTCTTCGACGAAGCGTCGCGCGGCGGCAAGACCGATGCCGGACGTGCCACCGACGATCAGGCAACGTTTGTCCTGCAACCTAGGTGACATCGTTATTCCTGTCTTCGTTTAGCGCCCGCGTGGCGCCATGCGGGCGCTAAACGAATTCAACCTTGGCGTCCATACAACGGCCCCACGCGCTTCGCATACTGGGCATAAAAGTACTCCAACTGCTCCTCCACCGACCGACTCCCCACGAACTGATGGCTCGGCAGAAACACCGGCTCGATGCCGCGGTCCATCAGGCGCTGGGCGACCTCGCAGCGCAGCATGTTCATGACCAACGCGCCGCCGAGCGTGCTGAACGGGCCGGTCTTGTTCTTGCAGCCTTCGATCGTCAGCAGCGAATCGCCGATCGGGGCGCCGTTGTCGAGGACCACGTCCGCGATGTCCATCAGCTTCTTGCCCGACGGATGGGCCGGCTTCGCTTGCTCGCAGTGGGCCTTGCTCAACAGGGCGATCACGCCGAGGCCGCGCTGCTTGGCGCCGTCGGCCATCTCGATGATGACCTCGCGGATGCCGCTCGTCGAGATGACGATCATGACGTCCTTGGGCCCGAACGCGAAGTTGCGCAGGATCTGCTCGGCATAACCGAGCGTCTTTTCGAGGTGCAGGCTCTGGCGCAGGCCGTTGGGGCCGACGATGAGGTTGTGGAACGTCAGGCCGAGTTCGACGATCGTATGCCAGCCGACGTAGCAGCCCTGGCGCGGCGTCATCTCCTCGCACATCATTCGGCTATGTCCGCAGCCGAACAGGTGCACGAGCCCGTCGGCCGCGATGGCGTCGGTGCAGAGTGCAGCGGCGCGATCGAGCTCGGCACGCTGATCGCTCAACAAGGCCGGCAGTCGTGCCATCGCTTCCTGAAAATAACGTTCAGCAGCGGCAAGTGGTGCGGTTGACATCGGTGCTACTTCGGTCAGAATAGTTCGTAGGTCAGGCTTTCCAGCCTGACGTTGGCTCACGTCAGGCTGGAAAGCCTGACCTACATCAGTTTACGGGAAACGCGCGATGGAAGAACTGATCGGCGAAAACGTGGTGATCGACCTGCGCAGCACCTTCGTTTGCCTGGGCAAGCTGACGAAGGTGACGTCCGATTTCCTCGTGCTGAAGAACGCCGACCTGCACGATTTGCGCGACACCGATACGAGCCGTGAGAACTACGTCGCAGCATCGGCTGCAACCGGCATCAAACGCAATCGCAAGAAACTGCTGCTGATGCGCGCCGAGATCGTGGCGGTTGCGCGATTGACAGATGTGGTGGAAGGGTGATCGTAGACGTCACGCTCCGCGTGAGGAATCGTCACGCGGAGCGTGACGTCTACGATGTCAACTCGCGCAGCACCATCGCCAACGCGTCCCAATCATGCCGCAAATTCTCGTCGGCGTTGCCCCAGATGACGAGCGTGATCCCGTCAGGCTTGCGTTTCAACGTGACCATGCCGCCCGGCGTGCCGATGCGCAGCTCGCGCCAGTCGTGCGGCGGCGTCTCATCGGGCAGCGCCAGTTCGCCGTCGATCATGCGCAGTTGCACGGCAACCTTCTGCTTCGCGCAGTGATCGGTGAACTGGGACCACGGCGGCAGCCGGTCCGGTGCGAATGTGATTTTCTGATCCATACCCATCACTGACTCACTTCTTTTTTGTCCACGCGTCCTTGAAAAACCGCAGCCAGTTGCCGTGCATGATGCCTTCGATGTCGGCGTCCGAATAGCCGCGCTTCTTCAAGTAGCCCGGGATGTTCTGCAAGTCCGCGATCGTGTCGAGATCGCCCGGCGATTGCTCGCGGCCATAGCCGCCGTCGAGGTCGGTGCCGATCGCGGCGTGTTTGGCGTTGCCGGCAATCTGGCAGACGCGGTCGATGTGATCGCATATGCGCTCCAGCGGCACGAACGTCGTCGTCTCGCCGCGCACCCAGTTGGGGATCATCATCCAGGTGTCGAGAGCATGGCCGATGACGGCGCCGCGCTCGATCAGGCGCTTCGTCTGCTCGTCGGTGAGCTGACGCTGGTTCGGCACCAGCGTGCGGTTGTTGTGATGGCTGGCGAGCATCGGGCCGTGATAGAGGTCCATCGCCTCGTCGAAGCATTGATCGGACAGGTGCGTGACATCGAGGATCATGCCAACGCGTTCCATCTCCTTGAGCAGGGCCGGGCCTTGCTCGAAGAAGCCGCCCTCGGTCGCGGTGCCGTGACCGTACGGACTGACGCCATAGTGCGTCGGGCCGACGATGCGCAGGCCGGCGTCGAACCACTCTTGCACCTGATCGGGCCGCAGGATCGAGTCGGCCCCTTCCATGCTGAGGATGAAGCCCAGCGGCAGCGTCTTCGAATCCTCGTCCGCCTTCCATTCCTTGATATGCGCGTCCACGCTCGGCCAATCCTTGAGCCAGCGCAGATGCCCGCCCTGGCACATGCCGCGAGATTGAAGCGCTGGATAGCGGGCATAGCCCCGACGCGCAGAATCCGCGGCAACAGGGTGGCGATGAAGATGCACACCTTGCCGCGGCGCAGATCGGGAAACGACACGGTATTGCAGCAGCGTCCCTTGTCGGTCATGCCGACTTCGGTCTCGTACTTGCGAATCTGCTCGCAGGTCCACAGGAGATCGCGGTTCCAGTCGATGGCGTTCCAGGCAAGGTCGAGATGCGCGTCGAAGATGATCATGGCGGCTCCGATGTCTCACGGATTCAAAACACAAGCGCAATGTCGCGAGTGTTCCGTAACTTATAGATCAGCAATCACTTCGGGCGTGACATTTCGCGACGTCTCAACAGTTGGTAGGAGTACCCCCATGCTGATGTGTCGAAACAACTAGCGGATTTTGGAACAACGGACATTGACTATCTTCGTGAACCGAGCAGAGTTTTCAAGGCTCAGGCCACCCCACGAAACCTTCAGTGGGACAAGCAATGTCAGTGCCGGGTGATCACCATCACGAAGCGACCACCGTCCGATCTCGACCACGACCCGCGCGGAATAATGATTGTTTGAGGATGGGGCGCACGATTCGTTGTATGCATTTCTTGGCCACAGGATATTCGAGGCCGGCGGTTGGTTGGAAGGGCCATTCGTTGGAGGCAAGCCATTTCCCGGGCGGTCCCCGGAATTTCGTTGGGGGTCAGGCTGGACGAAGCCAGATCCGATAGCCCGGTCACATCTTTCGCGCACCGATGTTTCGCTTGTTCGCGCCCGTCAGGTCCGATATGATGGATCGGGAGAGGAGGACAGACCATGAGCCTCATCGTAGAAACCATCGACGCGACGCTGGACTCGAACGGCCAGCTGCAACTCACCCAGCAGCCGAAGCTGCCGCCCGGCCCCGTGCGTGTGACGATTCGGCCGGCGGTTGCGCCCAAGCGCGGCTTGGCAGACGTGATGCGAGAAATCGCGGCCGAGCAGCGCGCCCGCGGATTTCCTGGGCGATCTGCAGAAGACCTGCGAGCCCAAGATGAGGCGCGCCAGGCCGACGACGCCGAACGGGACCTGGAGTTGGACGCCGCGCGTCGCGCGGCCACGTCGGGAGGGCCTTGAGTGCTGTACTACCTGGACACCATGATCGTCATTTACGTGGTCGAGGGCAACCCCGCCGATCAGCAGCGTACGATCAATCGCCTGGCAGCGCTGGAACTGGCCGGCGATCACTTCGTAATCAGCGACCTGACACGCACGGAGTGTTTGGTCCCCACCTTTGGACCAGGCGGCGGCCAGCGGCTAACGGATTTCTTCAGGTTCTTCCATGGGCCAAACGTGCGGAACTTCGGCCTAACGGCTGCAATCTACGATCGCGCCAGCGCAATCCGAGGCGCTCACTCTTAGCCGGCAATTCCGCCCGCTCAGCCGAAGCGTTACGGATTGGCGGACGCACTGCATCTTTCCGCTGCGATCGAATTCGGTTGTGACGTGTTCCCGACAAATGACGACCAATTGGCCAATTTCGCGGGCATCACTGTCGAAGAACTGCCGTAATCGTGACGCATCATTGGATGATCATTTCTTCAACTCCACCGGCAATTGATCGATCTTTGCCGCGAGGATGAAATCGTTCTCGGTCAAGCCGCCGACCGCGTGCGTCCAGATCTCGATCGTGACGTTGCGATAGCCGACGAGGTGCAGATCGGGATGATGATCCTCCGCCTCCGCGATCTGGCCGATGCGCTGGAAGAAGTCGAGGGCGGTCACGAAGTCTTTCACGCGCCACTCGCGGCGAATCCGTTTGCCGTCTCTGGTTGTCTTCCACTCCGGCACCGATGGCAAGAGTTCCTTCACCTGGTCGGGCGTCAAGGACTTGGCGCCGGTCTCGCAGGAGACGCAGCGCCTTTTCGTCAACTCGGTCGCAGTGATCATGTTTGGCTCCTTTCGTGGACAACGGCAACCGGCCCCTCACGGGGCTCGGCTCGCCTACCTTCATTGTCGCCAAGCCGGCAAAGTTTGCCAGAACCTGGGCAGATTCTGCCGATTTTACGTCGTCTGACGCTAGTTCCCTCAACTGCCGTGCCGAAGCATAGTAGGCATAACCGTCCTTTTTGCTGCGACACGGAAGGTTGACGCCTCTTTCCCATTTTGGTGAGACGACACATGAAGCGAATTTTCTTGCTGGCCGTGCTGTTCCTGGGCCTGACTCCGGCGTGGGCGCTGTGCCAGCCGACCAACAAGGCCAAGGGCAAGGACGAGTTCGACCTCATCGGCCTGGGGCGCAAACTCAAGGGGCGGGTTGTCGATCACACGCAGAACCACGGCCAGGACAATCGCATCTGGTCGAAGGCGCTGCATCAATGGCGCGACCTGTACATCTATTTGCCCCCAGGCTACACGCGGCAGGAACGCTATCCGATCATGATCTTCCTGCATCCCTTCGCGATGGACGAGAAGGTCTTCCTGCGCATGGTTCCGCTGCTGGATGAAGCGATCGCGTGCGGCAAGCTGCCGCCGATGATCGTGGCCGCCCCGGACGGTTCGCTGGACGGCGTCGGCTGTCTGGAGAAACCGGGCAGCTTCTTCCTCAACTCGCATGCCGGGCCTTACGAGGATTTCGTCTTGCAGGACATGTGGGACTTCATCATCCAGCGCTACCCGGTTCGCCCGGAACGCCAGGCCCACGTTCTCGCCGGCATCTCCATGGGCGGGTTCGCGGCTTTCAACATCGGCATCCGCCATCGCAACGCGTTCGGCGTCGTCGTCGGCATTCATCCGCTGCTCAACACGCGCTGGGCGGACGTCGACGGCAATCCCCGCGCCAAGTTCGACCCGCGCCGCTGGGGCTGGCGCAC
>JACQFG010000211.1 GCA_016200155.1 Planctomycetota bacterium
CAACAAGTCGGACCCCGACCCGCATCCGGTGGTCGCCGTGCTGTTCTACGATCACCCGCCGATCCGCGAACGCCTGGCGATGGCCGATTTGCCGCTTGCGGCGTAGCAAGGACTTCGTTTGCGAGGTTTCAAGATACCGAGCAAGGACCAATCAACTCGAGGTTTTTTCATGGATTGCTTCCGCCGCCGTTGCGGTGCCTGGTTGTTACCTCTCGCCATCGCCACGGCTCTCGCCGGGTCGGTCAGCGGCCAGGACAAGAGCGAAACCGGCTCAGCCAAACCGTCCACTCGCCCATTCGTGGGGAAGTACTGCCTGTCGTGCCATAATGCCAAGAAGGCCCGCGGATCGCTCGATCTGGAGTCGCTGGCAAAAAGTGACCCGGCGAGCCAGTTCAAGACCTGGAAAAAAGTCTCGGATCGTCTTCGAGCCTACCAGATGCCGCCGCCGGGAAATCCGCAGCCAACCAATGTCGAACGGCGTGCGGCCATCGAGGCGCTGGAGGCGGTGTTCGCGGACGCCAAATGGGGCGAACATCCCGACCCAGGGCCGTTGCCGCCGCGCCGGCTCAATGTCCGCGAGTACATGAACACGCTGCGCGATCTGGCCGTCACCAACGCCCGGCCGTCGGTGCGCAAGTCGTCGTTCGAGCCGCTCAAGGATGGCCGCATCAGTTTGTATCGCATGATCCCGCCGCCGGAGCATCCGACCGATTTCGTCGCCCGCATGTTGCCGCAGGACACCAACGACGGCGGCTTCGACACGATCGCCGACAACCTGTCGTTCCCGCCGTTCCTGATGGAGAAATACCTGCGTGTCACGAAGGTGCTGCTCGACGACATGTACTCGGTCAAGGGCAAGGAGAAGAACGGCCGCTATAACTGGACGCTGCGCGAGGAAGTCGACCGGCTGGAGAAGGGCCCGCCGAAGGGCATGACGCAGCGTCAGGCGCTGGTGAAGTTCCTGCAGAGTTTCGCAAGTCGGACGTTTCGCCGGCCGGTGTCGGCGGAGGAGGTCGAGAAGTACGCGAAGCTGTTCGACCTTGCCGAGAAGAAGGGGGAGAAATTCGAGACTTCGATTCGCTTGCCGCTGCAGGCGATCCTGGTGTCGCCGAACGCGCTGCTCTTGTGGCACGACGCTCCGCGTCGTGACGACCGACGCGGAGCATCGCCCTATGTTGAGCCCCTCAACGATCATGACTTGGCGACTCGGCTCTCGTATTTCCTGTGGAGCAGCGTGCCCGACCGCGAGCTGTTCCTGCTTGCCGAGAAAGGGCAACTGCGCGACGACAAGGTGCTCGACGCCCAGATTCGCCGCATGATGGGCGACTGGCGCAGCCGCGACGGCCTCCTGTTCGGCTTCCTCATGCAATGGCTGCAAGTCGATCGCCTGGACCGCGCCAATCCCGATGCGGACAAGTACGCATCCTATTTCCAGAATAACCTCGCCGAGCTGATGACGCAGGAGATGATGCTGTTTGCCGACGCGATCATGGTCGAGGACCGCAGCATCGTGACGTTCCTCGACGCCGACTGGGGCTTCGCGTGCTATCCGCTGGCGCAGCACTACGGCATCGAGAACTTCCCCGGCAAGAAGCCGCCGCCGAACACGCTGCCGAGCTGGTATCGCGTGAAATTCACCGACAAGAAGCGCGGCGGCATCCTGACGATGGGCAAGGTCCTCACCGGCACGTCGCAACCGCTGCGGACCAGCCCTGTCGCGCGCGGCAAGTGGTTGCTCGAAACCATCCTCGGCACGCCGCCCGCCCCGCCGCCGCCCGATGTCGATAACGTGCTGCGCGAGGACAAGGTGGACGTCAAATCGCTCACCGTTCGTCAGCGCATGGAGAAGCATCGCGCCGACGCCAACTGTGCGGCTTGCCATCGGCACATCGATCCTTTCGGCATGGCGCTCGAAAAGTTCGACCCGGTCGGCCGCTGGCGCGAGACCGATCGCGACCTGAAGATCGACACCTCCGGCGAGCTGGTCGACGGGACGAAGTTCCAGGGAATCGAAGAATTGAAAGCGATCCTGGTTTCGCGAAAAGAAGAGTTTACCCGGGCCTTCGTTCAGCATATGCTGGCGTATGCTCTGGGCCGCAAACTCGATTATTACGATATTAAGACGGTGCGCGAGGTCACCGCACGGGTGGCCAAGGATGACTACCGCTTCTCGCGCGTCGTCCTTGAGGTGGCGAAGAGCTATCCGTTGCGGAACCGGCGGGTAACACCATCGTAGGCATCACGCTCCGCGTGATGGCTTCCTCACGCGGAGCGTGAGGTCTACGGTCAAAGGGGGGATTTATGAAAAGCTGGCACATCTCGCGACGAACCTTGCTGCACGGCGCCACCGCCGGCATCGCCTTGCCCTGGCTGGAAGCGATGCTGCCGGCGCAAGGCTCGCGCCGGCAACCGCCGTTGCGCGTCGCGTTCATCTATCATCCCATCGGCGCCGAGGCGACCGCGTGGAAAGGCTCGCGCGGCGAGGGGCGCGATTTCCGACTGTCGCCAACGCTGTCCATCCTCGAACCGGTCAAGGATGCGCTGCTCGTTCTCGACGGGTTGAACGGCCGATCGCATCCGCCTGGCGGACATATGGGGGCGGCCGCGGTGTACCTCTCGAGCGCGGCGCCGGGACGCACCGACTCCTGGGGCGCCGAAACCGCGGTCACGCTCGATCAGGTCCTGGCCGAGCGCCTCAGCCAGGGGACGCCGCTGCGGTCGCTCGAATTGAGCTGCAATAACATTGGCCGCAACATGCACTCGCGCTACGTTTCCTGGCGTGCGCCGGGCGTGCCGTGCGGCGTCGAGACCGATCCACGCGACGTGTTTGCCCGCATGTTCGGCGACCCGCAGGACGACTTTTATCGCCGCAGCGTGCTCGACGTGGTCGGCGAGGATGCCCGGGCCTTGCGCCTCAACCTGGGCAGCCGCGACCAGCGCCGGCTCGATGAATATCTCGAATCGGTCCGCACGCTGGAGCGCCAGATCGTGGCCTTTGAACGCGATGCCGCCCGCCGACCCGCGCCGAACATGGCCCGGCCGCAAGGCGTGCCCGGCGATCTGACCGCATACCTTCGGCTCATGGGCGACCTCCTCGTGCTCGCCTTCCAGACCGACATGACCCGCGTCGTCACGCTCCTCTTCGGCGACGACACCAACGAGGGCACCTACGCCCGCCGGCTCGTCGATTGCGGCATCGAGCGCGCCCAGTTCAATGGCCAGGTCGAGAATCGCTATCTCGACTTCGGCCATCACTCCTGCACGCACGATCCCAGGCCGACCATCCCGATGATCCAGGCATTCGATCGCTGGTACGTTCGGCAACTGTTGTACGTCCTGGAACGCCTGCGCGCGAGCCGCGAGGGGGACGGCAACCTGCTCGATCACAGCATCATCGTCTATGGCTGCGGCAACAACGGCACCGGCTGGGTCGGCCACGGCACCCGCGATGTCCCCTGCCTGCTCATCGGCAAGGGCGGCGCGCGCCTGCGCAACACCGGCCGCCACGTCTCCTTCGCCAACGGCACGTCCCTGAGCAACCTCTGGCTGACGCTGACGCAACTGGCCGGCATCGAACGCCGCGACTTCGGCGTCAGCACCGGCGCCCTGACCGGGTTGGGATGACAGCCTCATGCCGTGTTGAGTGCCACGGCCGCGCGAATGAGCGCCTGCAGCGCCTTTTCATCGATCTTGTCCCCCTCATGGAAATCGATGGCACGCCGGGTGTTGCCTTCGAGGCTGGAGTTGAAGAGGCCTACAGGGTCCGGCAGCGCAGCGCCCTTGGCGAACGTCATTTTGACGGCATTCTTGTACGTCTCCCCGGTGCAGATGATGCCGGCATGCGACCACACCGGCACCCCCGCCGAGTTGGAGGGCTTCCTCCACTTCACTTCCTCGACCACTTCGGGATCGGCCTGCTTGATGAGCATCCGGATCCGAGCGAGCATCTCGCCCCGCCAATCATTCAGCTCCTTGATTCGTGCAGCGAACTCCTGAGAGAAGGAGGCTCCTCTTGTTTCGTTCGAGGCGGGCTTCTTCTTCATGGTGATTGTCGCTTCCTTTATGAAACTTGAGGTAATCGAAATGGACCTTGACATATCATAGCAACCGACTTTGCAATTCGACCAACGCCGGGTTACCATCAAGTCTGTGCAATGTCTGTGCAACCGACCCACCCCTCCGAGGCAAAAATGCACACACCCACGCACACACTCACGCACACACTGCCCAAACCCTTCACCATTCAGCCGTTGCGCCCAAGCGACTTGGCGAACGCAGCACCGGCGCACAAAGATTGGCTTTGGCACGGCTATCTCGCGCCTGCCAAGCTCACGGCCTTTATCAGTCCGCCCAAATCAGGCAAGACCACCCTCGCGTCCCGGTTGTTCAGCCGCATGGCGGACGGTGGCCAGTTCGCCGGCCTTTCGGTCGCACCGGCGCGCGTCCTGGTGGTGTCCGAGGAATCGGTATCCGACTGGGATGCACGCTGCCGGCAGCTCGCGATCGGGCCCAACGTGCAGTTTGTCTGCCGGCCATTCCAGGGCGCCCGGCCGACCGACGCACAATGGTTTGCCTTGATTGCGGAGCTGGAGGCGCTGCATGCCCGTGAGCCGTTCGACCTGTTGGTCATCGACGCGCTGGCGACGCTGCTCCCTGGCTATGCGGAAACGTGTGCGCCCAAGTTGCTCGACTGCCTGTTGCCGATTCAGGCCCTGGCGAACCAGGGACCGGCCGTCTGGTTGTTGCATCATCCGACCAAGAAAAAGCAGGGCGACGGCCAGGCGGCGCGTGGCACCGGAGCGCTCGCGGGTTTTGTCGATATCGTCATGGAAATGCGCTGCGTGTGCCGGGCGCGCAGCAAGGACCGCCGCCGGCGGATCTGTGCCTACTCGCGCTACGTCGAAACGCCGCGCCAGCTCGTCGTGGAGCTTACCGCCGACGGCAAGGACTACACGGTACCGACCGAGAATGTCGGCCCGCCGCGCCTGCAAGCCTGCGTCGAGGTCGACCACGTGCTTTCCCACGCGCACGAAAAGCTCACGGTAGAAGGCATCCTGGAATGGTGGCCCGACACAAGCAAAACACCGGACCGCTCGACACTGTCGCGCTGCCTGAATCGCGGAATGCGAGAAGGCCAAATTCTCCGCACCGGCGTCGGCCACTCCGGCGACCCCTACCGCTATTGGCTCCCCGGCCGCGAACCGCTGCTATTCCCAGGCTACGGCGCGCCCGCGGACGAAATCGACGCGTGGAAGGCAAGATGCTCGGCGGAGGCGCGCGAGCGGTTGCTTGGAAAGTTGGGCACGTGAGGATAGCCTCGAATTCGACGGTTTCTCAATTGCACCTCCTCGACTATTTTCGGATCGGCCTGTTTGAGGAGCATTCGGATCCGAGCGAGCGTCTCGCCCCGCCAATCACTCGGCTCCTTGATCTTCGCATCGATTAACTGAGAGGTAGAGTCTCCTCGTTTTCCTTCCTTCGAGCGGCTCTTCGTCTTCTTCATGGTTGTTATCGCTTTCTTCATGGTTGTTGTCGCTCGTCAGCTGCTTGAGTCTACGCAGAAGTTGATACCAGCGTACGTACGACTTTTCCGTCACAGACTCCGCGTCATTGGTTCAAGTCCAATACCACACGTAGGCCTCATACCGATCACGAAAATCATCGAGAAGTTGCCTGGTGTGTTCGTCCGGCGTGAACATTATGAGCCACGTAGTGTCGGCCCTTTCGGCGGCGTTGACGACGGTGCGAAGGTCTGACAAATAATGGACGTTCTCCTGGGAAAGTTGCCAATACTGACGGATGGCTTGGAGCCAGGGGGCTTCGGCCACAATCGCGGGCTCCTCTTCCCCTTCTCTCAACGATTCCGCGAGTCTGCGGACATGGTCCTTGATGGACTCCTCTTGGGCCTGCTCTGCCAACAGACCCGTAAGCACTTCCCATGATTCTGAATCTGTTTCCTCGGGGTCCGGATTCAAAATGCACTTGCCCGCCGGTCCCGCATACATCCACTTCTTGTGGGTGCCAACTTGTGACGGACGCAAGAAAGCGCTCTGCTTCAAGACGCTCCGTGACGCTGCATGCTTGTCAAAGTCAGCCTGCGACCAGAAAGCGGGAGACGCATATCGCACGATGGCTCTCGCGCGGACTCGTTGCTGCAACTTTTCCAGTGACCTCTGTTGGTGCTTGGTGATCGAGACTTCAAAGTATGGCGTTCCAAAGGAGGACCGATATTTGGCTCTGCCACCATCCTGGAACGTGGCCACTTTGAATTGAAAAAAGAGGCTAACCACGCGCCGCGAGATATTCTCGTGGAACCGCCACGGTAATAGCGGCCAAACGGCGGGGGAAAGCGGCATCCGCTGTGGCACGTTTACGTTGAGTATACGCCAAATGCGATGCGCATTTTGTGCGTCGGTAGCAGCGTCGATGCCAAGAAGCCGTTCGAGCCTCTGTGTCGGCTGAAACGCGCCGGCACCAATCCGACCCAACTCGCTGAGGAAGGTCGTTTCGTATTGCCGTTCAGCAAATGCCGTCTTCTTCATATAGGTAATGGCCGGTCTTGTGAACGATGGCGTCCGCTCACGCGACGCACGCACCGCGCACTGGCCGCTCACATTCGTTCGCCGGGCAATTGGCTGGCATGCTTCACCCAGGCGGCGAACGGAGCCTCATGCTTCATTCCCGCCTTGGCCTTCGCCCTTCTTCTTGCGGCGGCGCGGCTTGGGCGGCGGCGGGGCCTGTTCCGCGATGCGCTTTGCCGCTTCATCGAAGTCGCTGGCGCTAGCCGCTTCCAACTCGCGACACTGGCGCTCAAACAGTTCGTATTGAGCGTGGGCATGGTCCTCGGCTTGCTGATGTGAAACGCGGCCGGCGTGGGTCAGGATTTCACTCTCGCTCAGCCGCAAGAAATCGTCCAGCTTGGCGATCCAATCGGCCATGTGCATCGGCTTACGGGAGCGGGCCTGCAGTTCGGCGAAATCGAGGTACGCCGATACGATGAGGTTCAAGGCGTCGATTTCGTCGCGGCTCAAGTAGTTCTTGGCGATGGCCACGTCGCCCTTGCGGACGGGACCAGCGGGAGAATTCTTCCAAGTCGTCAAACCCATGTTCGGCTTGCCGGCGTCGGCGCGCTGGCGCACGATCTCGGCTGCGGTGTGCCCGTGCGCCGCCCAGTGCATCTTGTTTTGCACGGTCTGAAAAAAAAGCTGGGTCAGCTCGGCGTTCGCATCGTAGTCGATGCTGGTGGCGTAGATGTCCGTGATCTTCTGGTAGAAAAGGCGTTCACTGGCCCGGATGTCGCGGATGCGGGCGAGCAGTTCGTCGAAGTAGTCGGCCCCAATGGTGCGGCC
>JACQFG010000185.1 GCA_016200155.1 Planctomycetota bacterium
ACGCGGCGCGGCTCGCCGAACAGCTACGATTTCTTGATCCCGACGTCGCGCTTGCTTTGTGTCGCACGGTCGATCTCCACATATCGATCATGATACTTCTTCGCATCGGCCGGCTTGCCGTTTTCCTGCAGGCTCTGGCTGTAGAGGAGGTTCGCCTGGGCGTGATTCGGGGCGACGGTTACCGCTTGCTCCAGCCAGTGCTCGGCGTCCTTGTACCGACGCTGGTCCATCGCTACACTGCCTCGCTCGACGAGGATCGCCGCATCGTGCGAATGCCGGACGAGCAAGCCGTCGAGGATCGCGCCGGCTCGGTCCAGCTCGCCCAGGGCACGCCGCGCTTTCGCAAGGTTGAAGCTGACCTTGCGGTGATGCGGATCGCGATCGTACAGCACTTGCAGATGCGCCGCCGCCTCCGCGGGGGACTGCGGCACGAGCAGCACGCCGAGAAACTCCCGGGCGATGAAGTGATCGGGATCGATTTCGAGGGCTTTGCGAAAGGCGGAAAACGCCTTGGGAAACTCGCGCGCGATCGCATGGAGCTTGCCGCGCCATACGAAGCCCTGCACCTGATCGACATTCGCCGGCCGTTGCCCGAGCCATTGCTCGACCGCGGCCTGCGCGCGCTTGTAATCGGCGACGCGGATCTCGCCCCGGCCGTCCTCCGCCATTTCCTTCTGCATGGCGTCCACCAGAACGACAAGGCAACCCTCGATCGCCGCCTCCAGGATCAACGGCGTGTCCGGCGACTGCTCGGTGCAGCGCGTCAGCAGCGCGTCGATCTTCTCCAGGTCACCCGCTTGAACGCGCAGCAACTGATGCTCAAGGTCCGAATCGGCATTCGCCCCGGCCTCGCGCGTATACACCGCCAATAGCTCGAGCGCCTCGGCGACGTCCCCCTGCCGCCGCACCGTCCGCGCCAGCAGCAGCCGGGCGCTGGTATCGCCGGGCCGAGCTTCGAGATACTTGCGCAGGTGATTGCTGGCCGACGCAAAGTCGCGCTTGTCCAGCGCGGTTTGCGCCGCACGATACTCCGGATGGCTTGAGAATTGGATGAACGCGAAATAGCCGGCAACACCGATGAGCACAAGCGCCGACGCCGCCACGATGGTGAGACGTTTCTTATCGGAGATTAACGCGGAGATGTTCATCAGGCGTCGCGGGTCAGGAACAAACCAACGATAATGAGCATAGTCATCCTACGAGTTGGCGACAGGGCTGCCAAGGAAGCGGACGCCATCGCCGTTTATGGGCAAATTGATGTGCAAATCATGCACACCCCTCACCGGCTGCGGTACAATAAGCACATGGAATCGATCATCCGCAACGTCCGAGACATCAACAGTCGCGAACGGCAGGCGCTCGAACGCGTTTTGGGCCAACCGCTCAAGGACGATCAGCGCGTTGTCATCCAGGTCGAGACCGTCCCGGCGCCTTCCGTCGTACAAGTAGGTGACGGCGATAAAATATCGCCAACGAGACTTCCTGCGTGGTGCAACGTGTACGAAGGGCTCACGGATGCGGAAATTGCCGAAATCGAGCAAATCGCGTTGTCCAGAGCAGATATGACGAGGCCATCCGAGTGACCCTATGCCTGCCAGCCTCCTCGATACGGACACGCTGTCGGAGATCCTCAAGCAAAAAAACGCTGTGGTAGCCGCGCATCCGGGATCTAGTCCGGTTGCGAGCTGGCGGGCGGCGTGCTTTGGAACGCCGGCTTCGGTGGTGAAGAGTGCGATCCTTTCGAAGTCCCGCTCCAAATCCGAGTCGGAGCACGGCTCGAAACCCAGCGTTGCGAACATGAGCCGAAAGGCGTCGACGGTTGCTTCGCGCGGAACGCCGGTGGGCCAATGGCCTTGGCCGGCTTTGTCGGGCCACCACCAGTCGTTGGTGACGCCGGCTGCCCAGGCGATGCAGTTGTAAACGTCGTCCTTTGGGCTCGTGACCCGATATTCCTTGCCGACGAGCCCAGGAAAGATGGCTTCAAGGGCGGGCAGCATCAGTAGCCGTGCTCCTTGCCCCAGCGAAGCCAGGCCGCGCTCATCTTGGCAATATTGCCGCGATCGACTTCGGCGACGGGGTCGGCGCCAGTGATGTCCGGGAGCGCCCAGACCCAGAGACGCGGTCGTTCATTGAGGTCGTGAAACATCAGAGGCACAACCGCGTCGCCAATGCCGATGATTTCCTGAAAGGCCGGGTGCTGGATCATGTCATCCGGATTCGAAAGGTAACCGGTTTCGCGCGTCCAGATTGCTTCGAGGCGTCGAAAACGCTCTTCGACGGTTTCCGCGGGCGCTTTGGCAGGCGGCTGTTTGACGGGCACGGTGGCCATGGGTTGGTCCTTTCAAGCATCCACATATGCAATATCTTCCGTTAGCAGCAGTTCTGCAAGACTCACAATTCGCGGACAAGTCTGAGAGCGTTTTTCAATTGTGGCATGGATTCTTCGATCATTCTCGCAACGATGCCCCATCGCGTGACCTTGATGCAATCTGAATATACACCGGTTTGCACGCCCACGAGACGTGGTTCCGATTGCTCCTCGTGCATGGTATTCAAGTTTCCGATTTGCCAAACGCCGCAACCGCTGATTCCGCCGAGATCACGAGGAAATTCCAGAACGTGTCCGCTCCGACTCCTGACGTTAGCATGATTTCCCAGTTCGTCTTGGGTTTGGTCTGGGTCGGCCATCAGACAAAAATGACATTCCGGATGAAAATCCAATAATCGTGTGGTGTCACCCTCGTAGAGTTGGGAGGTGATTTGCATCGCGCCCAGTCCCATTCTCGATCCCGTTGTGAACGACATTACGCTCGGAAAACCGAACGCCGTGAAGATGTCACCCGACCTTGGCGGAGCGAAGGTGATGTCTCCGACACGAAGGAATGATTTGTTCTTGAGGTTATCAGCGGCTGCCTCGTTAATTGCAATCACCGCAACGTCGAAGTAATGATCGGTCGAAGCGAGGTCGCCGCCAAGAAGGATCGCTGGAGTTCCAGAGGCGTCAGAGAAATAAAGGTCTGACTGGCGGGCCATTGAAAAAACGTGCGATGCAGTAACGAGAAAAGACTCATCGGCGATCCGCAAAAGCGTCCCCGTGCCGAAATGACGAAGTGTTTCCCCGCACCGGATGCCGATTGGAACGGTCGCCGCCCCGCCACGTTGGTGAGGAATTCGTTGCTGTATCAGGTTGTCGATATTGGATTGTGTCATTCACCACCCTGAGACTGACGAAGCCGAACCCACCTCGTCCCGCCCATGTCTGAATGCTACCATAACCTCAAGGAACCCGACAGCGAAAAAAGGAATCTCATCATGGTCCAGCCCAAACTCCCCGACGGCTCCATCACGGAAGCTCCCGCCGGCGCCACCGCTCGCCGGAGCTACGGCAATTCCAATATGGCGGCGGATGGGTCGGCCAGGAACGCCAGGACGTCGGCGTGTCGTTGACGAAGCAAATCCTCGACATCGGTCGTCGGTCCATTGCCGACATGGAGCCAAATGACTTTCGGCGGGGCGCCGAGTGCCGCGGATAGGACACTGAAGTCGCTATCCTTGGAGACCAAAGCGAGCCCCTTGACCAGTGCGTAGGCCCATACGGTCCGGTCATCCGCGCCGGACAGGCCCGCCTTGACGACCTGCTCGGCGCCGCGGTACTCTGCCGCGAGCATTCCCACAAGCCGCCATGACAGGTTTTGATCAAACAGCAGGCTCACGCGGCAGGCCTCGGAAGTTGATTCGCCGCATAGGTGAGGCAGGCGCGAATGTCATCCACCGTCAGCTCAGGAAAATCGAGGAGGACCTCGTCGACGCTCATGCCGCCGGCGAGGTACTCGAGCACATCGCGGACCGTGATGCGCATGCCGCGGATGCAGGGCTGGCCGCCGCGCTTGCCAGGTTCCATCGTGATGCGGGTATTGTTGTTGCTGACCATGAAATAATCATAACCTTCACAAAGCATTCGAGCAAGGCGCCGCCAGGCCGTCAGGGCATGTCGGGTTGCGGCGAACCCGCGTCGTCGCCCGCTTGTCGGAATGCTACCATAATCTCAAGGAACCCGACAGCGAAAAAGGCTGTAGGTCAGGCTTTCCAGCCTGACGTTTCCTGCGAGCATCCGACACCTATGTCAGGCTGGAAAGCCTGACCTACGAAGGAAGCGAACCATGCCACAACTCAAACTCCCCGACGGCTCCGTCAAGGAAGCGCCCGCCGGCAGCACCGCGCGCCAGGTCGCTGAAGGCATCGGCAAACGGCTCGCGCAGGCCGCCATCGCTGCCAAGCTTGACGGCGAGATCGTCGATCTCAATCGCGAGCTTCCCGAAGGCGAACATACTTTCCAGATCCTCACCGACAAGGATCCCGAATCGCTCGAGGTGTTGCGGCATTCCAGCGCTCACGTCATGGCCCGTGCGGTCATGCGGCTCTTTCCGGACGTGCAGCTTGCGTTCGGGCCGGCCGGCGACTTTGGC
>JACQFG010000186.1 GCA_016200155.1 Planctomycetota bacterium
AATGAGACACATCGAATTCTTCGTGATCTTCGTGCCCTTCGTGGATTTTTCATTCAAATCGCAGCAGTCGCATGAAGCCGGCGTTGTAGATCACATCGACCGACCCGTCCGGCAAGAAGCGCGTTTCGACGACATATTCGCCGCGCGTGTAGACAATCCGGTCCGCGCGCGTTTCCATGCGCGGCAAGCCGTCGGGCAAACGGATCGGCACCGTCACATTGCGGCCCGTGAACGGGTGGCGGTACGTCACCATCTGATTGGGGCGAACGGCGTAAGGGTAGGGGAGCGAACGCACGCCTAGGCCGCGCTTGAGTTCGCCGATGGTTCCTTCGGGGCCGGCGGGGACCTGCGTCATCGTGCCGCAGGCGTCGGTCGGGATGAAGTGGTAGCGAACCTGCTCGGCGGCGGCCCAGGCGGGCGTGATCGCCAAGAGCAGCGGCAGGGCGAGCCAACGAAGTTGCTGGATCATAGTGGTGTCCTCGTATTTTCTGGGGACAAGCTGGCAGCTTGTCCTACGGTGGGTTAGCGCGGGCCCGGAACGAACGGCGCGGGCGGCGGCGGCGGCAGCTGGCCGGGCGGGCACGGGGCCGGTACGATCGGCGTCGTGGCGACGACCGCGGGCGGACAGGCCGGGTGACAACGAGCCGTGTGGCGGCAGCCGGTCGCGATCAACATCGACAGCGCCAGCACGACGGACAAGATGCGAATGGTCATGAGACAACTCCAGTTGCGCGGCGTTCATGCGTTCCCGCCGGCGCCGGCAACGGGAAGGAAGCGTTGGCTCGCGCGCAGCATTTGGCTGAGGAAGCGCTGCACGCGGCCGGCTCGACTTATTCATTCGCAAGAAGCGAACTGCCGGAAAAACTCGGCTCGATCCGCTTCTTGCGCGTTACGCGCAGATGAAATAGACTCCGCGACTTACTTAAAGGTAGGGCAACCGCTACAACTCCGACAATCATTTCTTGAATGGATTTCGCCGATTCGTTTCGTTTTGGGTAGGGCTGTGACGAATGTAGCAACGATACCGGCGGGAGGGCGATGAGGTGCTCCCGATCCCAGAGGTTCGGGGTACCTCACCTCTGGACTTCCCACGGTTGATGAAACGGTTGTACAGGCAATTGGGCCGATTCTCCTCAAAAATTGGACAAACCCAAACTTGCGACCTACGATTCATTAGTCGTCTCCCGGAACACGAGAGGACGGAAGAGCCACGGTCCACGATTGCTGATCCCGTGCGCGGGCATTCGGCCCGCAGCTTCTTCCGTGTCGAGCTTTGTTGTCCGTCCGCAGGGAGTACGCGGTACCAAGGAACACGCCAAGGAAACGGCAGGCCAACTTTCTGGGTGCGCAATGGCTTGGATTCGAGAGGCGAACGCGGAGCCAATCCCCGGCTATCGCCTCATTGAACCACTGGGCTCGGGCGGCTTCGGCGAAGTCTGGAAGTGCGAAGCTCCCGGCGGCTGGATCAAGGCGATCAAGTTCGTCTACGGCAATCGCAATGCCGTCGACAACGACAGCATCCGCGCCGACCAAGAGTTCAAGGCCCTGCAGCGCGTCAAGGAAGTACGCCATCCCTTCGTCTGCTCGGTCGAGCAAACCCTCGAAATCGACGGCGAACTCATCATCGTCATGGAGTACGCCGACTGCACTCTCCACGATAAGCACGAAGAATGCAAGAACGCCGGCCTCATCGGCATCCCCGGCGAAGACTTGATGCGCTATTTGCGCGATGCGGCCGAAGCTCTCGACTTCATGTACGAGAAGCACAACCTGCAGCATCTCGACGTCAAGCCGCGCAACTTGTTCTTGATCGGCGATCACGTGAAGGTAGCCGACTTCGGGCTGGTCAAGACGGCGGATAAATCGAATTCGTCCGGCATCCTCGGCGGCGTCACGCCGCTCTATGCGTCGCCGGAAACGTTCGTCGGCAAGATTTCGCCGCAGAGTGACCAATACAGCCTCGCAATCGTCTATCAAGAGTTGCTGACGGGACATCGGCCGTTCGTCGCCAAGAACATCCGGCAGATGGCGCAGATGCACCTTCAGGCGGAACCGGACTTGCGGTCGCTGCCGGAGATCGAGCGAGCGGTGGTGGCGCGGGCATTGTCGAAGGATCCCGCCAAGCGCTTCCCGAAGTGCATCGACTTCATGAAGGCGATTCACAAGGCGCGCTCGTCGGCGCGGATCGTCGAGATGAGGCCGATCGCGGGGTCGGCGGGGCTGGGACGAAAGTCGAAGACGCTGGCCGACACGATGGAGGATATCCTCCTCGAGGACAGCCAGCCGCAGCAACCGGCGAACGGCGTGCAGCATCAGCTGGCGGCCATCGCCGTCGCGGAGGCCGACGAAGTCAGCCCCGAGGTCGAGGTGTCGGACCTCGGCGTCACGGTGGCTCAGCCCGATACCGGCTCGCTGCGGCCCACGCTGATCATCGGCGTCGGCACGTTTGGCCGCAAGGCGATCATGGAGCTGCGTTGCCGATTCCTCGATCGGTTCGGCGACCTGAACAAGCTGCCGCTGCTGCACTTCTTGTATCTGGATACCGACAAGGAAGCGGGCGAGGTGGCGTGCATGGGAGCGCCGCAAGTTGCCTTGAGCCGCAATGACATTTATCACCTGCCGTTGCAGCCAGTGGTGAACTATCGTCGGCGGAGTCTGGACCAGCTGGCGGAGTGGCTGCCGCGCGACAAGCTGTACGCGATGCCGCGCTCGTTGCAAACGCAGGGTTCGCGGGCACTGGGCCGGCTGGCATTCGCGGACAACCAGCAGCGTCTGATCGCCCGGCTGCGTCGCGAAATCCAGGAAATCTCGCATCCCGATACCGTCTACAAATCGGTCGAGAACACCGGCTTGGCCCTCATCAACAGCACGCCGCGCATTTACGTCCTCGGCGCGGCCGGCGGCGGCTCGAGCGGCATGCTGCCGGACCTCGGCTATGCCCTGCGCCGCCTGCTCGTCAATCTGCGCCAGCCCGAGGGAAAGGTCGTCGGCCTGTTCATGTGCGGGGCGGCAAACGATCCCGCGACGCCGAAGACCGAACTCGCCAACGTCTATGCCACGTTGACCGAACTCAACCACTTCAGCGATCCGTCGATCCCGTTCGCGGCCGAGTACGGCAGCGAGGGACAGCGAATCGTCGATCAGGGTTCGCCGTATCACTCGGTTTACCTGATGCCGCTGGCGCATCGCAGTCCGGACGCCCTGGACGAAACCGTCGCACATCTGGGCAGCTATCTCTTCCACGAATTGACGACGCCGCTGGGCTTGCGGCTGGAGCAGATGCGTCACGAGGACGAACTGGGCGAATCGGGCCCGGCGATGGGTCAGTTGTCGGTGCCGTTGCGGGCGTTCGGGACGTATGCGGTCTGGTTCCCGCGCGGTCTGCTGCTCAATCTGGCAGGGCGTCATGCGTGCCGGCGTCTGGTGGAACAGTGGGTCGCCACGGACACGATGGCCAGCTCCAGCGAGATTCAGGCCGCGATTCAGGCGACGGTCAAGCGCTGCAGCGGCCACGCCGAACTCACGCCCGCTGCCCTGGCCAACGCCATCAGCAGCACCGCCCAGGCCGGCGCCGCAGGGGAAGTCGGCGCCGCTCCCGGCGAGGTCCTCAGCAGCATGCTGGCGAAGATGGAAGATCAGCTTTTGCAATCGACCGCCCAGGACGACCCGGGCAACTGGGGCAAACAAGCGATGAGCCGCATCCGCGATTGGATGGGCGCCGGCAGCGACGATCAGGATTACAGCGAGTGGCGCAAGACCAAGCTGGCTCGCAGCCTGTCGATCGCCGCCCAGAAGACCGCCGAGCACTGGGACCAGCGCATCATGAAGGACGCCTACGACCTGATGGCGTTCCCCGGCGCGCGCGTCGCCGGCGCGGAGATCGCCATGGGCGCGCTGCACGCTCATTTCAAGAAAGCCGCCGAGGCGCAAACCGCGGTCTGCCTCCAGTACGCGCCGCAATCCGCCCAGGCCTGGCGCGACGTCGAGGTCGCTCTGCAGGAATGCATCAAAGGCAGCGGCGGGTTCCGGCTCTTCAGCGGGCGCTCCAAGACGCGCCTCCTGCGCGCCTTCTTCGACAAGCTGTCGCACTACGCCCACCTGCGTCTCACGGAAGAACTGGCCGGCGGCGCGCGGCAGTGCATGATCCAGCTCGCAGCCAAGCTGGCGGATCGGCTCCGCGATCTCGGCTTCTGCCGGCAACGCCTGCGCCACCTTCAGGAAAATCTCGACCATCCCGCCGTCGAGGACGAGGACCTCAACGGCACCCGCGCCGGCGCCGGCGAGCGCACCATGGGCCGATCGCCCCTGCCCACGGCCGAGTCCTTCTGGGACAACATTCGCCAGTCCGATACCGCCCGCGTGGTGCTTCCCGACGGGCACGACGATCTCGAACAGGCAGCCCTGCGCTTCCTGCAGGACCTCAAGCCCGAACAGTGGCTGCAGCTCGATCGCGAACTGCACGAGAAGGTGCTGGAACCGCAAGGCGGGCTGCACGGCGCTTGCATGAACGGCGACCTGACGCGGCAAATGGCGGTGCCGCTCCTCGAAGGAACGACGCAGTTCATGAACCAGCATCTGCCGATCATGGACGTGGCCCAGATCATCAAACGCGAGGTCGAATCGGGCGAATCGGTCCTGTCGGAAGCGGCCGGCGATTCGCTGCGCGAGCAGACTCAGGACTATCTCGAACGTTCAATGGCGCCGTGGGTCAACAAGCACGGCCACAAGAGGCATGAGTTCCTGCTGATCCCGGCGAGCACCGCGGGCAAAGGATTGAGCGAATCGATCATGGAGCGATTCCCGGACCTGAAGTTGGTGCGCGTGCCGGGGCAATCGGACCTGATGTTCCTGTGCGAGCAGGGGGGACTGGCGTTCGAGGAATTGAAGCCGCTCTTGAAGCCATGCCGGGCGGCGTATGAGGCCGCGGTCGGTTCGCCGGTGACGTCGACGCACGCGCGCTTCGACGTGGTGGACTGGCTGCCGCTGGAGCCGTAATGCCGACACGAGCCCGCAGCGCAAGCAAGGGAGTCCCTTGCTTGCGCTGCGGGCTCGTAGGGGAAACGGCAAGCGGTGCTACTTCTTCGCCGGCGTCAAGGATAGGACGATCAAATCGGAATCGGCGGGCGCCTTGAATTCTTCGGGGCGTTCATTCTCCACGGTGTTCGAGATGCACAGCTTGAGGTTCTTGCCGTCGAACTGGTAGATGCCGCGCACCTTCATGCCTTTGCCGGCGCCTTCCTGCGGCATCAAATCGATGGCAGCCGGCTTCTTGGCGGGGTGCAGCTTGATCGCGTACTCCTTGTTCTTGGCGCCTTCCACCTTGCGGGTCATGATCATCTTGTCGTCCTTGAAGATGATGACGAGGTTCTCGATCGCCTTGGCCGGCGCGAGCTTCTCCTTGCGTTCCATGGCGGTGACGGCCCACTCGCCCTGGAGCTTGTCGAGATCGGCCTTGGCGTCCTGACCGCGCAAGCTGATTGCGATGCCGAGGAACGCCGTCATCAGCGCGGGAACGGTAAGGAATTTCATCGCTCGGTCTCCCCTGGGTTCATCATTATTTCTTCCGTGCCAGCGTGATCACGATGTTATCGCCTTCTCCGCCCGATTTGAATTCGGTCGGCCGCTCGCCGACCTTGCCGTTGGGAATGCACAGGATGAGATTCTTGCCGTCGAACTTGTAAATGCCGGGCACGACCTTGTCGCGGGCATCTTCCTTCAGCGACGTCAAGTCGATCGCGGCGGGCTTCTTCGTTGGATCGAGCGTGAACGTGAATTCGCGCGGCTTGTCGTCATTCTTGTGCTGCAGCGTCATCTTGTTGTCCTTGACGGCGAGGACGGAACCTTCGATCGCCTCCTGAGGCGCTTCCTTGCCGCGGCGTTCCATGGCGATGACGGACCATTCGCCTTGCAACTTGGCGACGTCGGTCTTGGCGTCCTGACCGTTGACGTTCAGGACGGCTCCAAGAAATATGACGACTATAACGACAAAGTAGGATGCTCGCATGGCTCGATTCTCACAAGGTTAGGACTATTTCGCTCGTCATCTTGGGGAGAGGCGGATGATGATCCCGCGACGACTGATTCGGTCTGGCCGTTGGGCGGGATCCGTCCCCTTGCTGAGCAATTGAATCGTAAGAAACCGGTCGCGGAAGTTGTATGTGCCCCGAATGATTTCATCTTTGTCAGCGGAGCCTTTGGGGATCAGCTCGATACGCCCGGACTTTTTTTGTGGAATGAGCTTGATCGTGTATTCCTGAGGAGGTTCATTCTTCTTTTGAATCCACGACATCTTGTCCCCCGTGAAGGTTACAAAAGATCCATCAAGTTCTTCTGAGGTAACCTCTTCGCCGAAGCGGAACATTTCAACGACAGCCCACTTACCTTGAAACTTCGGCAAATCCGACTTGGCGTCCTGGCCATGGGAAGGGACGGCGAACGTGGCGAGCGCCAGCATTGCAAATATGGTTTGCCATATTCTCATTGCTGTTTCCTTATTGTCGGCGAAATTCGGCACCCCTACGCGGCGCGGCTCGCCATCCGATTTCACGACGAAGCATGATGATTCGCCGCCATGATCGATGTTTCGATTGTTTCGATCGGACCTTTCTTGCCGAGGATCGCTTCGATGTCGTCGGTCAGCAGCTCTTCCTTTTGCAGCAGCAGCTCGACCATCAGGTCCATCTGGCTGCGATGGTCCTCGATGATCCGGAACGCGGATTCGTCCGCTTCCTGGAGAAACTTGCGAACCTCTTCGTCGATCAGGTGAGCCGTCTCCTCGCTGAAGTCGCGTGGCTCCTGGATTTCCTTGCCGAGGAAGACGTGCTCCTCGCCGATGCGGAACGACATCGGGCCGAGCTTGTCGCTCATGCCCCAGTGGGTGACCATGTAGCGCGCGAGACGGGTGGCCTGCTTGAGGTCCATCTCTACGCCAGCATAGGGCTGGTTGTACATGAGGCGTTCCGCGGCCCGGCCGCCCATGCTGACGGCGAGCTGCGCCTTGAAGAAATCGAGCCCTTTGTGTACGCGCTCTTCATCGACGTTGAACCAGGTTGCGCCGCCGGCCTGGCCGCGCGGAATGATCGACACCTTCTGCGGCGGATCAGCCTGCGGCATGTACCAGCCGACCACGGCATGCCCGGCCTCGTGGTACGCCGTGCGGCGCTTGACCTCTTCCGTCAGCACCTCGTCGCGCTTTGGGCCCATCAAGACGCGATCGGCGGCGTTCTCGAAGTCGCTGCGGTCGAGGCGGGCCTTGTTGTCGCGCGACGCGATCAGGGCGGCTTCATTTGCCAGGTTCCGCAGGTCGGCGCCGGTCATGCCGATCATCTTGCGGGCGATCGCTTCGAGATTGACGTCGTCGTCGAGCGGCTTGTTGCGCGTGTGAACCTTGAGGATTTCGAGCCGGCCTTGCCAGGTCGGGCGATCGATGGTGACGTGGCGATCGAAGCGGCCCGGACGCAGCAGGGCGGAGTCGAGCACGTCGGGCCGATTGGTGGCGGCGAGAACGATGACCGATTCGTTGGGCAGAAATCCGTCCATTTCGCTGAGGATCTGATTGAGGGTCTGCTCACGTTCGTCCGAGCCGCCGCCGACGCCGGCGCCGCGCATGCGGCCGACGGCGTCGATCTCGTCAATGAAGAGGATGCACGGGGCAGCGTCCTTGGCGGTCTTGAACATGTCGCGCACGCGGCTGGCGCCGACGCCGACGAACATCTGAATGAACTCGGAGCCGTTGATCGAGAAGAACGGCACGCCCGCCTCGCCGGCGACGGCCCGCGCCAAGAGCGTCTTGCCGGTGCCGGGCGGGCCGACCAGCAAAACCCCCTTGGGGATCTGGGCGCCAAGCTTCTGGAACTTCTCGGGGTATTTGAGGAAATCGACGATCTCCTGCAACTCGCGCTTGGCGTTGGTCATGTCGGCCACGTCGTCATAGGTGGTGCGCGATTTCGTCTTGTC
Source organism: Planctomycetota bacterium (assembly GCA_016200155.1). GTDB lineage: Bacteria > Planctomycetota > Planctomycetia > Gemmatales > Gemmataceae > SIAQ01. The sequence goes on from JACQFG010000186.1 coordinate 7,957, forward strand.
GTAACGCTTCGCGGGGCTGCGGATGTAGTTGTTGAGGAAGTTGCCGCCAAACGGATCGCGAAAGCGCGGCAGGATGAAGAAGAAAACGAAGATCGCCAGGATGATCAGCGTGGTCAGCACGAAGGAGATCGGCCCGACCCAGGAGCTAAAGGTGCGCTCGGTCTTGCGCGGGATTTCCTTGGCCGCCAGCAGTTTGCTGACTTCGCCGCTTTTGACGTCGCCTTCCCAAAGAACGACTTCCGCCTTGTTGTTGCGGATCTGTGCCTTGGTCTTTTCGTCGAGGTTCTTGACGACTTCCGGGTCAAACTCGGCGACCAGGCTGCTGGCGCCTTCGCCGAAGGTGACGCGCAGGACCTTCTTGGCTTCGACGAGGCGAACAAAATCGCCATAGTCGAGCGAGCCGGTGCTGGGCAGGAAGGTGATGTAGAGGACGCCGCACAGGAGCAGGAGCACGACGACCCAGAGCCAGGCGCTGGGCATGGCGTCCTGACGCCGGGATCTGCGTTCGGGCCTCGGTTGGTCACGCGGCGACGGCATGGAGCTTCCTCATGGACGTTCGGATAAAATACGAATTCCGGCGCAGGCCGACTACCGACAGGGTACGCACGATGGCGCTCGCATCCTTCTGGAACTGGCTCACCCGCAGTCCGACGCAACGGCCGGACTTGCACTTCCTCCTTTATACACGCGCCGCCTGCCCCTTGTGCGATGAAGCGTGGGAATTGCTGGTCCGCTATCAGAAGCGTTACGGATTCGTGCTGGAGACCCGAGACATCGATGCGTCCGCCGATCTGGTGCATGAATTCGGTCAATGCGTGCCCGTGGTGGCGATCAACGGCAAGGTGCGCTTTCGCGGGCATGTCAACGAGGTGCTGCTGCAGCGGATTCTGATTCACGAAGGGCCACCAAGAGACACGAAGGAGTCATGACACAGATTATTCGTGTCCTTCGTGTCCCTTCGTGGATGATTTCGTCAGTCCGATTGCGGGACGCCGCCGAGGCTGCGCCAGATGTACCACGTGCCGATCGAGCGGTAGGGACGCCAGGCTTCGGTCAATTCATGGAGCGTGTCCTTCTTCGGGAGGTCGGGCAGCTGGTAGTGCTTTTGCATTCCCGCACGCAGGCCGTAATCGCCGATCGGCAGAACGTCGAGCCGGCCGAGCGAGAAGATCAGGAACATCTCGGCGGTCCACGGGCCGATGCCATACACTTGCGTCAGCGCCTCGACGATGGCGGCGTCTTCCAGGCCCGCGAGTTTCGTGAGCGGCACGACGCCGGCCTGGCATTTCTCGGCAAGGTCCCGCAGCGAGCGTTGCTTGCCGCGCGACAGGCCGGCGCTGCGCAGGTCGTCCTCGCTGGCGGCGAGCAGTCGCTTGGGCTGAAATCGCTTTAGCCGTTCCAGCAAGCGGTTGCCGATGGCGAGGGCAGCCTTGGTCGAAATCTGCTGCGAGATGATCGAACGGACGAGGATCGCGAAGTGATCGCTGTTGTGCTGAAGCGTGCAGGGGCCGATGGCGCGGATCAAAGGACGCAGGATGGCATCGCGGCGCGACAGGTGGCGACGTGCCTTTTGCAGCAGTTCGACGGTCATGCAACGGCTCCGAGGAAACAAAAAACCCGCAGAGATTAGTATTCTCCGCGGGTCCGTTGGCGTCAATGGCGGCGTCCGGGTTATTTCTTGCCCTTCTTTTCCGGCGCTCCCTGGATCGAACTCGCACTCATGTTTTCCTTGGTCATCACGATCATGTTCACGGTCGGACGCAGAACCTCTTCCGGAGCTTTGTCGTCCTTGTCGGTGTCCTTCGGCTTCTCCATTTTCTTCGGCGGCGTCAGGTAAAGCTTGACGTCTTGTCCGGGTGCGAAATCCTCGAACTTGGCCTTGTAGCCGGGCTTGGTCTTGTCATCGCCGCGGAGTTCGGCCTTTTCCTTGTCGGTGTAGGTCTTGACCTTGCCGGTGTCGTCATATTCGAACGGCAGGAAGAGCTTGCGCAGGACGACCTTTTCTTCGACTTCGAGATCGAAGTCCTTGGTGTTGGTGACGGTGATGAAGGGCTGATTGTTGGGATCGACCTTTTGGCCGGCGGCGGTCCCCTTGGCCATCGTTTGCTGCATGCGCACGATTTCTTGCTGCAGGCGCATCATGTCCTGCTGCAGGCGCATCATGGCCTGCTGATATTCGCGCGGGTTCTTGGCCAGGGCGAGCTTTTGCTGCTGCTTCATGATGTCGTTGTAGGTTCGCCACATCTGGCCTTGCTGATTGGCGGTCTGATTGTAGCCAGGCTGGCCCGGCTTCGCGGTGGGCGGCTTGTACTTCGGATTCGCTTCGTAGTGGGAATACTCGGCCCGGAGCGTGACGATCTTCGCGTCGACCGACACGAGCTTGCCCGTCAGCTCCTTCTGCTTCTGAATGCCCTTGTAGTCGGCATCCGTCGCGGCGGGGGCGGTCTCCTTGGCCTTGGCTTCTTTTTTCTTCTTCTTTTCAGCAAACGCATCGCCAGGCGCGGACAGGACAACCAAGGCAAGCAGGCCGGCGAAACCGAGGATCTGGCCGATAAACCTCATGTGCGAACTCCTGATCAGGGGGGCACCATTTCCCACGAAGTGATTATAATACACCTTCCTTCTTAGACCCCACGTTTCTTGAAAAGTTCCGAGAAATCAACGTGGGAAGACCTGAACAGGCGTTACTTTTTCGTAACCGAGTCTCTTCGTGGTGCGGGCGGCTCGCCTGCACGCCAGTGACTACGTGCCGGTGAGCCGCCTACACCACGAGAATTGCATTTGTACTTGCAATCCAGCCGATCAAAGTGTTCTCTATAATATGGGCAATCCCGGAAGTCCCATCGTAAAGGCGGCCAACGATGAAACCGCGAATCGTTCCTTTCGTGTCGGCGTTCGTCCTTTTCAGCTGCGGCGCGACAGCGGTGCATGCTCAACCCGTCGATCTGGAGAAAAAGGCCCGCGTCGTCCTGGAAGCGCACTGCTTCAAGTGTCATAGCCACAACGATGCCAAGGCCAAGGGCGACCTCATGCTCGACACCCGGGCGCTGATGTTGCGCGGCGGCTTCAACGGGCCCGCGGTCGTGCCGGGACATCCCGAGAAGAGCCTGCTGATCAAGTCGATCACCCATGAAGATCCGAATCTCAAGATGCCGCGCCAGGCGCCGAAGCTGGCGGCCGACGATGTCGCCTTGCTCACCGCATGGGTCAAGGCCGGCGCGCCGTGGACCGATGCACCGATCAAGATGGAGCTGCGCAAGCCGGGCAAGATCACCGATGAGGATCGCCGTTACTGGGCGTTTCAGGCGATCAAGTCGGTCGCGGTGCCGGCCGGGACCGAGGCGAATCCGATCGACCGCTTCATCCGGGCTCGGTTGAAGGGGGAGGGGATCGCGCCAGCGCCGGACGCCGATGCGCGGACGCTGATTCGGCGCGCGTATTTTGACGTGATCGGGTTGCCGCCGACAGCGGAGGAAGTGGACGAGTTTGCCAATGCGTGGGATGCTGCGGGCGCTAAACAGGGACAGGTTTGGGACAAGGTCGTCGATCGGTTGCTCGCCAGTCCGCACTACGGGGAACGCGCGGGTCGGCACTGGCTCGACCTCGTGCGCTTTGCCGAGTCCGACGGTTATCGGCTCGATTCGTTTCGGCCGCACGCGTACCGCTATCGCGATTACGTCATCAAGTCGTTCAACGACGATAAGCCCTACGATCGCTTTGTCCGCGAGCAGATTGCCGGCGATGAACTCTATCCGGACAACCCGGACGCCATGGTCGCCATCGGCTTCCTGACCCATGGCATCTACGAGTTCAACCAGCGCCACGTGCGCAATCAGTGGCACGAGATGGTCAGCGAGGTCGTCGATGTCACGGGCGAAGCGATCCTCGGCCTGAGCGTCGGCTGTGCGCGATGCCACGATCACAAGTTCGATCCGATTCTGCAGAAGGATTACTATGCCCTGCGTGCGTTCTTCGACGGCATCATGCCGAGCGAGGAGCTGCCATACGCGCCCCCGTCGCACGTTGACGAATATCAAAAGAAGCTCGCGATCTGGCAGACGAAGACGGCAGCGATTCGCAAGCAGATCGACGCGATCGAGAACCCGGTGCGAGCCAAGGACCGGGCATACGCGACCTCGAAGTTCCCGCCTGATATTCAGGCGATGCTCAAGAAGCCGGCCGATCTGCGCGATCCGCTCGAACAGCAGCTTGCAACGCTGGCGTATCGTCAGGTCATCTTCGAATATGAGAAGCTCGACACCAAGATCAAGGGGGCGGAGAAGGATCGCCTGCTGGAGTTGCGCAAAGAGCTGGCAAAGTTCGATGCTGACAAGCCTGCGCCGCTGCCGATGTGTCAGGCGACGCGCGAAGTCGGCGTACAACCGGCGCCGACCACGATTCCACGCAAGACCGAGGCGATCGATCCCGCATTTCTGACCGTGCTCGGCGATGCCGTGCCGTCGATCAAGCCGATGCAAGCGTCGAGCGGCCGACGCGCCGTCCTCGCGCAATGGCTCACTCGCCCCGATCATCCGCTGACGGGCCGTATCATCGTCAATCGCATTTGGCAGCAGCATTTCGGCACCGGTCTCGTCGCCACAGCCAGCGACTTTGGCAACCTCGGCGAGAAGCCCAGCAACTATGTGTTGCTCGACTGGCTTGCCGGCCACTTCGTCAAGGACGGCTGGAGCATCAAGAAGCTGCATCGCTTGATCCTGACCTCGAAGACGTATCAGCAAGCCTCGCAGGTTCCGCCCAACGCCATCGCCATGAAGAAGGATCCCGACAATCGCTTGCTGTGGAAGATGACGCCGCACCGGCTCGATGCCGAGCAGATTCGCGACGCCATGCTCGCCGTCACCGGCCGACTCGATCGCAAGGTCGGCGGCCCGAGCGTCGAGTTCAAGGAGCCGCGCCGCAGCGTTTACCTCAAATGGCTGCGCAACACCAAGGAGCCGTTGCTCGAGATCTTCGACATCCCCGACGGCTTCACCAGTTCCGCGCGGCGCAACGTCACGACGACCTCGACGCAGGCCCTGTTCATGATCAACGCGCCGCTGATGATCCAGCAAGGCCAGACTTTCGCAAACCTGCTGTACCAGGACAACAAGACCAGCGACGATCAGAAGATCGACCGCGCGTTTCGCCTAGCGTTCGGGCGGTCCCCGTCTAGCAAGGAGTCCCACATCGCGAAGACGTTCCTCGCGGAGCAGGTCAAACGCATCGCACCGCCCAAGGACAAGACGCCGCCGTACGAGACCGGCAAGATCCCGTTCCACGAAGGCAAGGCTGCCGTCATCACGCCCGGCAGCGTGCAGGCGCGTTTCCAGTTGCCCGAGAACGTCAGGCTGCCGAGCGACCAGTTCACGCTGGAGGCGTATGTCTATCTCCGTACCGTTTTCGAGGACGGCCAGGTCCGCACGATTGCGTCGCACTGGAACGCCGACGCGAAGGGCGTCGGCTGGTCCATCGGCGTCACCGGCAGGAAATCATCGTACAAGCCGCAAACGCTGGTCCTGCAACTCTGGGGCAAGGACGCCGCCGACAAGGCCGCCTATGACGCGATCTTCTCCGGCCTGCACCTGCAGCTCAATCGGCCCTACTACATCGCCGTCGCCGTCAACCTGAAGGACGCCAGCGACAGGGGCATCACGTTCTACCTGAAAGATCTCGCCAACGACGAGGAGCCGCTCGGCATCTACTCCACGACGCACAAGGTCACCGGTTTCGGCGAGCCGGGAGCGTCAGCGACCGGAGGAAAACGCCACTTCACCATCGGCGGCACCATCGGCAAGATCGAACGCTCCTGGGACGGCATGCTCGACGACGTCCGCCTCTCCGATATCGCGTTGCCGCAAAAGCAGCTCCTCATCCACCAGGCCGGCATGACAAAGAACACCGTCGCCTACTGGCAATTCGAGCCGACCCCCGGCATGCTGCAGGACTCGTCGCCGAACCGCCTGACGCTGCAGCGCTTCAGCAGCGCGAGCGTGGCCGGCCCGGCGGTCGTGATCGATGTGCGGCGGGCGGCATGGATCGACCTGTGCCAGGTGCTGCTGAATGCGAATGAGTTTTTGTATGTGGATTGAAAAGGCCAGGAGGACGGGCTGATGTCGATGCTTCTTTCACGACGTTCGATCTTCCGTCACGCCGGCGCTGGCTTCGCGGGGCTTGCGCTCATCGACCTGCTTTCGCGCGACGGCTTCTTTGCACAGGAAACCGGCCCCTTACGGGGCTCGGCGCGCCGGGCCAAGCATTGCGTCTTCCTGTTCATGAACGGGGCGCCGAGCCAGGTCGATACGTTCGATCACAAACCGGCCCTCACGCGCTATCACAACACCGCTTATCGCGGCGACACTCCCATCGGGTCCAACGGGCGGCCCGTCGGCAATCTCATGCAGACGCCGTTCACCTTTCGCAAGTATGGGCATTCGGGGCTCGAGATCAGCGCCCTCTTTCCGCACACCGCGCGCTGGGCTGACGATCTGTGCGTCATCCGTTCGCTGCACACCGACACCGCGGCCCATGCCTCCGGCTGCATCCAGATGAATACCGGCAGCGTGCAGATCGGCAAACCGTCGCTCGGCGCCTGGCTCAGCTACGGCCTCGGCTCGCTCAACGACAGTTTGCCGAGCTACGTCGTCATGACCGATCCGCGCGGCGGGCCGATCGGCAGCGCGTCGAACTGGACCGCGGGCTTCATGCCGGCCTCGCATCAGGGCACGCTCTTCCGGAGCCAGGGAACGCCGCTGCTCGATCTCGCCACGCCGGCCGGTGTCAGCCCGCAGACGCAGCGCGAATCGCTCGACCTCTTGCAGCGTCTCAATCAGGAGCATCTCAAGACCCGCCCCGGCGATTCCGAATTGGCCGCGCGCATCGAGTCCTACGAACTGGCCTATCGCATGCAGACGCGCGCCACCGAGGTCGTCGATATCAATCGCGAGAGCGCCCAGACCCGCGCGCTGTACGGCATCGACAACCCGCTGACCGCCGACTTTGGCCGCAAGTGTTTGATCACGCGCCGCCTGCTGGAGTCGGGCGTTCGCTTCGTGCAGCTCTACTCCGGCGGCGGGCATCTCGAGGACACGTGGGACGGCCACAGCGATTGCATTCGCAACCACCGCCTTCACGCCGGCGAGACGGATCAGCCGATTGCCGCGCTCATCGCCGACTTGAAGCGCACCGGCCTGTGGGACGAGACGCTCTTGATCTGGGGCGGCGAGTTCGGCCGCACGCCGACGAGCGAAGGCGTCGGCAGGCCGGGGCGTGATCACAATCCGTTCGGGTTCTCGATGTGGCTCGCCGGCGCCGGCGTCAAGGGAGGCCAGGCCATCGGCGCCACCGACGAACTCGGCTTAAACGCCGTCGAGGATCGCTATCACATCAGCGACCTGCACGCCACCATCCTGCACCTGATGGGCCTCGACCACGAACTGCTCAGCTTTTTCTACCAGGGATTGGACCAGCGGC
>JACQFG010000183.1 GCA_016200155.1 Planctomycetota bacterium
AGCCGATAGACCGATTCATACGCGGCCAGGCAGCAGGCCTTGCAATCCAGGCCGCCGACGGGGATCTCGATCCACTTAAGCTTGTCCAGCGGCGTTGTCGTCAACGGCTTCACGCCGAACGTGTGGTTCGATGCCGACTTCAACAGATGGTCGAGCTTCGCCAGGGCCTGCTCGGGCTTGCCGAAATTCGCGGCATCGTAGTCGAGGGTGACCTCGGCATTCTTGTAGTCGATGCGAACCAGCTTGACCTCGGGAATCATCGCCAATTCCGCGCGCAGGTCCTGCTCGCGCTCCGGCATGAACAGACCGGTGACGTGATGTTTGATTGGCTTGGCAGACGCTGGTCCCGTCCACAAAACCATGAAGCACAAAATCATCAATGCTGAAAACGGCAAATGCCAACGGCGGCTCATGATCTTGTGCTCCATGATTTTGTGAATTCAGCGTGCCGAGAACAGCGGGCTCTGCACGAGTTCGTGAATCAGAGTACGAACGCCGCCGCCGCTCTTCTGGGCGGCCGTCACCATCGCGTCGATGTTGGCCCGATCGCCGAACGACAGGCTCCGACCGACGCCGTAGGTCGCGAATTGGCGGGCGAGGTTCTTGAGCAGGCGGCCGCGCTCGGCGGCGAGCAGGTCCTGGAATTCGGCGATATCCTTGAACGTCCGGCCGTCGGGAAGCTGGCCGCTGGCATCGACGGCGGGGCCGAGCTTGAAGCTGATGCCGATGAACGGGTCGATGGCGCCGCGCGGCGCCGGGTCGCCGACGCCGATCGAGCGATAGCGGGCGCGCTGGCCGCCGATGACGTCGAAGGCCTCGAGGGCGAAGCCGGGGGGATCCATCTTGGCGTGGCACGAGGCACAGCTCGGATGGGAGCGGTGCTTGTCGAGCTGCTCACGGATCGTCTTGGCGCCGCGCACGTCGGGCTCGATTGCCGGGATATTGGGCGGCGGCGGCTCGGGGGGCTGGCCGAGCAGGCGATCCATCACAAACGCCCCGCGCGGCACCGGCGAGGTCGTCGTGCCGTTGGCCGTGATCTTCAGGATCGATGCCTGCGTCAGGAACGGCCCGCGCGGCGAACCGACCGGTAGCGCGACGCGCCGTATTTGCGAGCCGCGCACGCCGGGAATGCCGTAGTGCACCGCCAGCCGTTCGTTCAGCATGGCGAAGTCGGACTTGATCAGATGCTCGGCGCCGAGGTCCTTCGCGATCATCTCGCGGAAATAGGCGCGCGTCTCGGCGACCATCGAATCTTGCAGGTAGGGGCTGAATTCCGGATAGAGCTTGCGATCCGGATCGGTGGCGGCAATCAGGCGCAGCTTCAGCCACTGGCCCAGGAAATCTTCGACAAAGCGCTGCGACCGGGGATCGTGCAAGAGGCGTTCCGATTGTGCCCGCAGGATATTGGCATCGCGGAGCCTGCCGCCATTTGCCAGCTCGGTCAATTTCGCGTCGGGCATCGACCGCCAGAAGAAGTAGGACAGCCGGCACGCGAGGGCATGATCGTCCAGCTTTCCGGCCGGCTCGACGTGGTAAAGAAAATCGGGCGAACAAAGAGCGGCGCGATACGCCCAGCGCATGGCCGACTCGAAACAATCCCCCGCTTTCAAGCGCTCGTCCACCTTGGCCAAGTATAGCTTGCGCGTCGCCGGGCCCACCGGCCGACGAAACGCCCGTGGCAGAAACGCGGCCAGCAAGCGATCGGCATCGACGAGCGGCCGAGCGCTGTGGACGGTCCACACGCCCGTGGTCGCATCCGGGCGATTCTTGCCCGCGCCCATTTCCTGACGCACCGGCCGACGCTTCGGCGCCCGCGTGCCGGGCTGGTCGCCCTGCTTGAACTCGACGATCGGCAAATCGCCGAACAGGGCGCGATGACTTTGCGGCGGCCAGACCTCGTGCAGCGGCCCCTCGATATCGAGGTAGTCGCAGGCGATGCCGGGGCCGGTGAAGCCCATGGCGCGATATTTCCCGCGCGTCTGCGCCCCGGAGGCCAGCGAGGCGGTATTGAAGCCGATGATCTCGTTCTTGTTGAGCCAGGTCACGAAATCGTGGACCTTTTCCTGGTTCGCCGGCGCGTCGTAATAACCCAGCACCGTGCTCGGGTGCCCGCCGCCTCGGCCATCGCCGGTCAGCGTGACGATCGAGAGCCGAACCGCCTCGGCGCCGCGCGCGGGCAGGACTTTCCCCTTGTCCCACTGAAAGCTCCACAGCGACGTCTTGATCCGATAGGCGCCCGGATAGATCGTCACGAACTCGATGAAGTAGGGATGGAACGATTCATCCTCATGGCGGAACAGGCCGACGCTGCTGCCGTTGCGGAATGAGCCGAGCCGTTCGTGGGCGCCCTGGTCGAGGTGCATGTGCTCGCCGGCGGGCGGGAATTCGGGATCGGGCTGTTTATTCTTCAGCAAGACGCCGTCGCCGTGGAGCAACACATGGGCGACGAAGCCGTGCGGGTTGGCCAGGGAGATGCGCTGCTTGACGACGGACGGCGGCTTGGGCTGCGTGGCGATGGCCATGTCGAGAGTGCGGTCGGCAGCCTCGATGTACTTGGCCAGGTTGACGTGGGAAATATCGAGCGCGTCGCTGTTGTTGTCGAAGCCATGCGCCGAGCCGTCGGCGGGCAGCTCGGCTTGAAGCGGAATGCCGGGCAGGTCGAGCAGATCGCGAATAGTGTGCTCGAACTCGACGCGCGTCAGGCGCCGCAGCCCGGTTTCGCGGACAGGCTCCAGCTTGACGATGTGCAATCGCAGCGACTTCAGGGCCTCCGCGGTCTCCTCGGCGGACGGCTTCTTGCGTGGCGGCATCTCGCCAGCCTCGATCCGGTCGTGTACCTTGACCCACCGGGCGAAATCATTCGCCTTCACGGCCGTGAGATCGAGCCCGCCTTTTCTCTCCCTGGCGTCGTGGCAAATGGAACAGTGCTTCTGCAGAAATGCGGTCGGCTGCGCCTGGGCGAAAGGACACAAAATCATGGCGCACAAAATCATCAGAACCCAACGGCCGATTCGGTATTGCATGATTTTGTGACACATGATTTTGTGAAAACTCACGCCATTTCCAGGCCGCGGAATGTGCCTCGGCCCGACGAGAATTCGTTGGTCTCGATGCCCAGGCGTTGCAGCATGGAGACGAAGAGGTTCGTGAGCGGATAGTTGTTCTGCTGGTCGAAGGCGAGGTGCTGGCCGTGCCGAAAGCCGCCGCCCGCGAGCAGAACGGGCAAGTTGGTGTTGGCGTGGGAGTTGGCGCTGCCCATGCACGTTCCGTAGAGGACCATCGTGCGATCGAGGATCGGCTGTCCCTGTTCGCGCGTGGTGTCGAGGGCCCGCAGGAAGTTGCCCAGCGCCTCGAACTGCCCCTCTTCCTTGGCACGCAGGTCGGCGAGGACGTCGGGCCGATTGCCGTGATGGGTCAGGTTGTGGATGACGGTCGTGTCGATGAACAGCGTGATGATGCGCGACGAATCGGTTTCGAGGGCGAGCTTGATCACGTCGAACATGAGCTGAGTCTTGCGGACGAATTCTCGCTGATCGTCGATGTCCTGCGGCGGCTGGGCGTCGACGCGCGGCCGGGGACGATGTTCCCACGCTTCGAGATTGCGCAGCCGCTGCTCGAGTTCGCGGACCGAGGCGAGGTATTCATCGAGGCGTTGGCGATCGGCCGCCGACAGCGAGCGATTGAGACGCCGGGCCTGCTCGGCGACGAAATCGAGCATGCTCCGCTCTTGCCGCAACGCCTCGACCGTGGCGGCGACTTCGTCGGCACGGCCTTGCAGGAACAGCCGACGGAAAAGGCGATTGGGACTGCGCTCGGCCGGGATCGGCGCCCCGGAGCGCGTAAAGCTCAAGGTCTGGTTGTTCTCGCTCGACATCGCCGCCGTCAGCGACGGAAACCGCGTGTGCCCGCCGACACGCTCGGCGGCAAACTGGTCCAGCGATATCCCGTTGCGAAACCCGCCCCGCTCCGGATGCGGCGTCCCCGTCAGAAAGCACTTCTCCGCCGCATGTGCCCCGGTCACCCCCGGATGGCTGACCCCCGAGAACACCGTGACTTTGTCGCGCACCCCGGCCAGCTTCTGCAAATAGGGCGTCAACGCATAATCGCGCCCCGCCCGCTCGGGGAAGAAGAACTGAGGCAGAATCCCCATGTTCGTCTCGATCGCCACCATGCGCCGCGGCGGCGCCATCGGCTGAGCGCCCCCAGCGCCCCGTGCCATCGATTCCAGCCACGGCAACGCCAGGGCAACCCCCGCGCCGCGCAAGAATTTTCGCCGCGAAATGGGTCTATTCCCGATCCATGTGCTTGCTGGCATTTGTTGCCCCTTCGGCTAGCCGTGACGTTGCACACGCCGACAGCCATGAAAAAAGGGCCGATGCCTCGTCGGGATCGGCCCTTTCTTCGCTTACGTTTCAGGCTTTGAGGTTACTGATTGAATACGAATTCCTTCGTGTTGATGAGCGCCCACAGCAGGTTCTCGTAGGCGATCTTCTTGTTCATCGCGTGCTTGGCGATGTGGTCGAGAGCGACCTGGCGATGCTCGTTGCTGGGCAGGCGGCCGAAGGCCCACTGGAACATTTCGTCGACCTTGGCGGCGTCGGGACGCGGGTCCTTGGCCAGCTGGTCGGCTCGCCCGTTGCCGGCGGCGAGCTTGTTCTGAATTTCCTGCGAGTTGAGCAGGTGCAGCGCCTGGGCGAGGTTGGCTTCACTCACGCGTTCGCATTCGCAGGCGCTGATGCGCTGCGGGCGACCGAAGACGTCGAGGAAGTAGCTCGGGAACGATTCGTCCGGCAACATGATGGCGCGATTGGGCGAGTGCTTGTCGTTGGGCAGGCCACCGAACTGCGACGGGTTATTGGTCACCTGGCAGACGGCGTCGTGGAGCACCTCGGCCGACATGCGGCGCGGATAGAACCTCGCGTAGCTCTGCTTGTCGTGCTTGTTGAATTCGTTCGGCGCCGACGTGAGCTGATACGTGCGGCTCTTGACGATGATCTTGACCAGGTGCTTCAGGCTGAATTTGCTGTCGACCAGCTCCTTGGCCAGGGCGTCGAGCAGCTCGGGGTTGGTCGGCGGGTTGGTGACGCGCATATCGTCGATCGGATCGACGATGCCTCGGCCAAAGAAGTGCGACCAGTAACGGTTGGCGACGGCGCGGGCGAAGAACGGGTTGTCCTTGTTCGCCATCCAGTCGACCAGCTTGTGGCGCGGATCATCCTCGGCGGCGATGTCCATCGGCTGGCCGTCGAGCGGTTGAATCTTGGCGGCCAGGTTGGTGCGCTTGTTGGTGACGGCGCCGGTCGGGCGATTGAAGATCACCTGACGGGCGGACTGCTGATTGCCGACGCCGCCCAGGATCGCGGCGTTCTTGCGACCGACGCGGCCAAAAAACGCGGCCATGCCCCAATAATCGTCCTGGCTCCACTTCTCGTAGGGGTGATGGTGACACTGGGCGCAGGCGATACGCAGGCCGAGAAACACCTGGGCAACGTCATCGTTGAACTGTTGCGGGTCCTGCAGTTCCTTGTACCACACGGTCGGCGGCGATTGGCTTTCGTCGCCGGTGGCGGCCAGGATCTCGCGGACGAAATGATCGTACGGCTTGTCCTTGGCGATCGAGTCGCGGATCCAGCTATGGAACGCGAACGTGCCGGCGGCGCGATCGACCTGCCCGCGACGCTTCACGCGAAGTACGTCGGCCCACTTGTTGGCGAACAGGTAGGTGTACTCAGGCGTTTCGAGCAGGCGATCGATCAGCTTGTCGCGTTTGTTCTTGTCCTGATCGGCGAGGAACTCGAGCATCTCCTTCGGCTTCGGAAGAGTGCCCGTCAGGTCGAGGTAGATTCGGCGCATGAACTGCTCGTCGCTGCTGAGGTCGGAGGGGACGATGCCGAGCTCTTTCCATTTCTTCTGGGTGAACTTATCGACAATGGTGCGTTCCTCGAACTTGTATTCGGGAATCTTGACGCCCAACGGGACGGTGGCGCGGAACACGGCGACCTGGCTGAGATAGCGAGCCATGACGGAAGCTTCACCGGAGAGTTCGAGGGAGCGGACAAGGGCGCCGCCTTCGACGACGGCGATCTCGGTGTCGTTGCTTTCGTACTGGGCCCGCTGCGTGACGTCCTGGGTCGAGCCGTCGGAGTAATGGGCAAGGACGGTGAACTGCTGGCGGTTGTTGCGGGTCATGACGCGGTGTTCGGGAGCAACGGTGATTTTCGTGACGGTCGGGTCCTTCTCGCTGCCGTAGGGGGTGCCGGCAGCGATCCAGCGGCGAATGAGTTTGTATTCATCGGAGCCTTCCTCCATGCGTTTGCCGCCGGCGTGTGCGATGGTGCCGGTGGCCTTGGTGAGGAGGAGGCTGCTGTCGGGAGCGGCGGGGAAGATGCGTCGGCCGCGATTTTCCTTGGTGAGGGTGACGTAGTCGAGTTCGGGAACGAAGCCGAGGAGCGACAATGCGAAGCCGTTCTGGCCGCCCGATTTACCATGGCAGCCGCCGCCGTTGCAGCCGAGCTTGGTGAAGATCGGGACGATGTGGTTGGCGAAGTTGATGGGGAGGTCGCTGTCGCAGCTTTCGGTCTTCAGGGTGAGCTTGGCGATCTTGTCGCCGTAGCGGACGGTGATCTCGCTGGTGCCGTTGACGAGGGGGATGATACGGCCGTTGCTGGTGATGCGAGCCATCTTCTCGTTGGCGAGTTCATACTTGACGTCGCCGGTGAGGTCCTGCGTTTTGCCGCCGGCGAGGTTGCCGGTGACGACGAGCTGGGCGGAGTCGTCCTGGCCCTTGAGGGTGACGGTGGCCGGGAAGACGGCGAGGGTGGTGACCTCGGCGGGCGTCGGCAGCGCGACCTGGTCGCCCTTGACGATTGGCTTCTTGTAGTCCTGGGCGGAGGAGATCCCGGAGAACGCCAGAGCCGCGAACAGGGCGAGCCAGACTTTGCGAAGGCCGTACATGAGAAATACCCCCGGTCAGTGTTTTCGGAAGGACGGAGCAAGCAGGTTTTTTACGGTGAGCCCACGGCGCGCGGGGAACCTTCGGGAACCGCGCGATGAGGTTAATAGATATTGTGGGCAATAAGCGGGGGGAAAGCAACAGGAAAAGCGGTGAATTTTTTTGATCAACCCCGGCTGTAGAAATCTTCGTCCGTGATTCCGTACTCGGCGGCGAAATGCGCGGATGACGCCATTCGGCTTCATGTCGCCTTCGTTATGGCATTTCGTGGGATAGCGCGTGATGACACCGTCCACGACGCCGACGAACATGCGTTCCGACCCCTTGCCTCGAGACTTTTCTTCGTGAATCCCGAACGTCTTGAGGATCTTTCGCAGCCGGCGATAGGTAATGGGCTTTTCCATCACACCAGCTCGAGTTCTCGTTCGTCAATTTCCTTGACGACGCCGTTGGCGGACGGCTTGACGCGTTTTTTCTTCGTCGCCGTGAAGAACATCTTCCAGAACTCGGCAGGCGCGGGCCGAAAAATCGAGAGCAAGTCGTTCTCTTCGACGGCGGTATTGACCTGCAAATTGCACAAGTCAACGACATCTTTGAACGCCTGTCTCGATGTCTTTCCCTCGGCAACGATGTCCAGTTCGAGGCAATGCGCAAGCCAAACGCCGTCCTCTTGATAGGTGACGACGCGCAATTCGATTTGAGTCTTCGGTGGCATGGTCGGCTCCCGGCGACGGCAGTACGTCATCATTATAGGGGCCATTCACGCCGCCGCCGCCAAGGCGCGGGGATCGGGCGCCTCGCTCAGCTTCGTCTCGGCGACGCGCTCGCCGTTGCAGTTGTAATAAAGGATGCGATTCTCTTCGCCGGCCCAGATCGCATAATTTCGCAACAGCCGCGGGCCTTGCGCCTGGAAGAACAGGCCGCACGGCGTTCCGTGACGGGTGATGATCGATTGTTGCAGCAGGGTTTGTTCGGGGTCGAGGTTGTCGTGTCGGCACAGGGCGTTCAGCACATATTCGCAGAGGTCGGTCAACGTCGGCAGCGCAGCAACGTCTCGCATAAGGGGAGAGCCTCATGGTGGGAATGATGGATGATGATTGACAGGTATGTTGGAAGTAATCGGCCGGCGCTCTGGGCGGGATGCACAAGAGATGGAGACTGGCCAAAGATTTCGGTGCGGGTTCTACCAGCCTTGCAGCTGCCGCAGGCCTTCATACAGGACGATGCCCACCGACGTGGCGAGATTGAGGCTGCGAACTTTTCCCGACGGCATCGGGATCGCGTAACTCTGCTCGCGATAGCGCTCCAGCACCTCCGGCGGCAGTCCGCGCGTCTCGCTGCCGAACAGCAGGCAGTCGCCCGGTTGAAACGGAATATTCGTGTAGGGAACGACGGCACGAGCGCTCAAACAATAGATACGTCCGCTCGCGTGCGGTTTAGCGCTCGGATGGTTCTCTGCGAACGCTAAGCCGCAAGCGGCCTCGAAGTCCGCCAGCGTGTCGTGCCGATGCAGGTCCACGGCGTCCCAGTAATCGAGCCCCGCGCGGCGCAGCGATTTCTCGTCGATACGAAACCCGAGCGGGCCGATCAGGTGCAGCGGGCAGCCGGTGGCCGCACACAGCCGGGCGATATTGCCGGTATTCGGCGGAATTTCGGGTTCCCACAACGCAATGTGCAGCATGGCGGTTCTCCCGCCCATACTATATCTGAAACAACGAGCCGGGAGCGTGAGCGACCGGAGGAACAATGTCAATGAGGTTTGTCATGATGCACATCCAAAGAACTGTGTGGACACTGACCATTGTGCTTTGCTGCGCTGGCTTGACGCACGCCCAGGACGCGAAACCGACGCCCGCATCCGCGCTGCAACGACTGAAGGACGGCAACGCCCGCTTCGTCGCCGATCAGAATAGTAAGCGCGACGTCGGCGCCAAGAAGCGCGCCGAGCTGGCCAAGGGGCAGCACCCCTTCGCCGTCGTGCTGACCTGTGCCGACTCCCGTTTGGCGCCGGAGCTGATCTTCGACACCGGCTTGGGCGACCTGTTCGTGCTGCGCGTCGGCGGCAATATCGCCGACCCCGCCGTCGTCGGCTCCATCGAGTACGCCGTCGAACATCTGCACGCGCCGCTCATCGTCGTCCTGGGCCACGAGTCGTGCGGCGCGGTTTCCGCAGCGATCAATGGCAAGCCGGACGATTTCAAGGGCGATCTCGGCTGGCTGATCAAGCAGGTCAAGGTCGGCGACCTGCCCGCCGACGCGGACAAGAAAATGGCCGCCGGCGTCGCTAACAACGCCCGCGCCGCCGCCGCTGACATCGAGCTGCGCAGCAAGATCATCCACGAAGAAGTCAAGGAGAAGAAGGTGATGATCGTCTCGGGCGTCTACTCGCTGAAGACCGGCAAGATCGATTGGCTGTCGGCGCCGCAGAAGAAAAAGATCGCCGAGAAGATCGAGGCCCCGAAGTCTGTGAAGCTCGACACAATTCCAGGTCCGTCGTTGCCGATCGTCGTCGATCCGCGCTGGTCCAGCGTGGAACAGCCCGCGCGATTCCCGCGGCTGCGCTCGATCTTCCAGCGCTGGCGGTAACGTCCCTGTCTTCGTTTAGCGCCCGCGTGGCGCCATGCGGGCGCTAAACGAAGACCGATTGTAACGACCTTGCCGATTGTGCGGGTTCTGCTCCGTTCGATCCATTTCAATCCATCACATTTCCCTTCAAGCCCGCCGTCCCATTCGCACTCACTGGTTATGATGAAGCGGGGATGTTGCGCCCCGACCCTAGCGCATCTCGTTTTGAGCAAGCAACATCATGTCGAAGCCTCGTAAATGGCGCGTCGACGGCCTCGCCTGGCTTTTGCTGGCGTGCGGCCTCGTTGTTGCCCTGTGCGTGCTGAGCCACGATCCCGCGGCGAGTTCGTCGTCCGCGCCGAATCTGCTTGGCGTTCCCGGCGACTGTCTGGCACGCGAACTCTTCGCCGCCGTCGGCTACGCCGTCCACGTCGTGCTCGCGGCCTGGTTCGTCCTCGTCCTCATGCTGCTCGTGCGCAAGAACTGGGTACGTTGGAGCGGCCGTCTGGCAGGCTGGCTATTGCTGATTCCCTGCACGGCCATCGCTGCCGATTATGTCGGTCACGTTTGGATGACCGCGGTCAACGGCGGCATTCTCGGCTCGTCGTTGCGTGATCTGCTGCAGGAACATCTGCCCGGCCTCGTCGGCGTACTCGTGTTCTCTACAGTGACATTCCTCGCCGTCCTGCTCGCGGCCGACTTTTTGCTTCACGGAATACTCGACGCAATCTACTGGACCTGCTTCGCGCTGAGCTTCCAACTCGCCATAGTCGGCCGGACGGTCAAACGTGCCTGGCGCTGGCTGAATCGTCCTCTGCCGAAACGCGTCGAAAAACCCGCACCGCCGAAGCTGCACGTCCCGATCGAGCACGTCGGCTTCGAGGTGGCGCCCGTCATCGAGCCGGAGGCCGACCCGGCGATCCTGCCGATCAATCGGCTCGGCATGTCGAGCGTGCCGGAGCACAACTTCGAGGACTACGAGCTGCCGCCGTTGACGCTCCTCGACGACCCGGAGCCGTTCCCGTTCGAGCAGCACGACCAAAAGCTGCGCGACCAGGCCGCCATCCTCGAACAGACGTTCAAGGATTTCGATCTGAACGTCAAAGTCGTCGGTATCAACACCGGGCCGGTCATCACGCAGTACGAGATCGCCCTCGAGACCGGCATGCGCGTCAACAAGATCACCACGCTCGGCGACGATCTCGCCCTCCATCTCAAGGTCCCCAGCGTCCGCATCGTCGCCCCCATCCCCGGCAAGAATGCCGTCGGCATCGAGGTCCCCAACGAACATCGCGCCACCGTGCGCCTGAAAGAGGTCATCCTCGGCGCGGGCCGAAAGCTCGCCAAGTTCAAGGTGCCCATGTTCCTCGGCAAGGACTCCGAGGGCAAACCGCTGACGCACGACCTTGCTGACATGCCGCACCTCTTGATCGCCGGCACGACGGGCACCGGCAAGTCGGTGTGCCTCAATGCGCTCATCATCAGCATGTTGATGACGCGCCGGCCCGATGAACTCAAGATGCTGCTCATCGACCCGAAGAAGAACGAGTTCACCGATTACAAGAAGATCCCGCACCTGATGCACCCGGTCATCACCGACGAGGCGAAGGCGACCGCTGTCCTCGCCTGGGCCGTCGACAAGATGGAGGAACGCTACGACCTGTTGAGCCGGGCCCGCGTCCGCAATCTCGCGCAGTACAACGAACTCGGCATGGAGGAGATCCAGCGCCGCGTCCAGCCCGACGAGACCGAACGCGAACGCATCCCGGAGCGGTTGCCGTACATCGTGATCGTGATCGACGAGTTCGGCGACCTGATCATGCAGACGAAGCGCGAGGCGGAGACGTACATCATCCGCCTGGCCCAGAAGGCGCGGGCCGCCGGCATCCACCTGGTGCTGGCGACGCAGCGCCCGACCGTCGACATCGTCACCGGCCTGATCAAGTCGAACCTGCCGGGCCGGGTCTGCTTCAAGGTCGCGAGCCGAATGGATAGCCGGGTCGTCCTCGACGAGATGGGCGCCGACAAGCTGCTCGGCAAAGGCGACATGCTCTTCCTGTTGCCGGGCAACAACTCGCTGGTGCGGGCCCAGTGTACCTACGTCGGCGGCGACGAGATCACGAAAGTCGTCGCCCACCTGGAAACCGACGAGCCGTGCTTCTCGCAGGAGCTGCTGCAATTGCAGGCCCCGAACCAGGCCGGCGCCGACTCGATCGACCAGATCCGCCAGCGCGACCCGCTCTACGAGCAAGCCGTCGAGATCGTTATTCGCGAGGGCCGAGGCAGCGTGTCGCTTCTGCAGCGCACGCTCGGCATCGGCTACGGCCGCTCGGCCAGGATGATCGACTGGATGGCCGAAGACGGCATCGTCGGCGCCTACAACGGCAGCAATGCGCGCGAGGTGCAGTACACGGTCGAGGAGTGGGAGCAATTCAAGCTGGGGCAGCACGCGGCGCGGGCGTGACGCCGATGCGTTTCATTCATTTCACCACCCCTCCCCCAAATGAAACGCATGAAACGCGTGAAATGCGTGAACGCATGAAATGCGTGAAACGAAATTAGATATCCATGAATCTCACAACGGAGCTTGACAAGCGTCGCCTTAAGTTTCGGCGAAGTTCAGTTCCCATGTAAGAAACAGAGTGGGTGAAGAGACGTCTGCGACGATCCTGATCCCGTTTTTGTCATTTGCCAGGGTAGGTGAAGTCCCAGAGCTTCAAGTCCGCTATTACGGCGGCAAATGAAGGGTCGGAATTGTAGGGTGCATGCTTGATCGCTCGGCCGAGAAAATCCAACAACTGCTCGTGTTCAAATCGCGTGAGCGTTGATTTTGTGCGGAAAGGTCGAGTAGCCAGTTCCCATTCTACCTTGCTAATGCCAAAATCTGGCGTCTGAATTTTGGGATGTGTGTCAACGAATTTCTGCGCTCTCGCAAAAATGGCGAGATTCTTCTCGGTAACTAGTTTTCGTTGAGTCTCGACCAGGGCCGATTGGTAGAATTGGTCCTTCGGGTTGAGCCGGACCGCTTCCTGGAAATCTTTGACCGCCTTGTCAAGATCCTTTTTATGTTCCCAGACGTTACCACGGTTGAAATAATAAAACGCGTTCGTCGGGTCCAGGCGGATAGCGTCGTTCAAATCTCGGAGGGCCTTGTCGTAATCTTTCTTGTCCTCCCATGCCAGCGCACGATTGAGATAAGCAATGGCTTTTTCTGGATCAATCCGGATGGCGTCGTCGAAATCATGGATCGCCTTGTCAAACTCTTTTTTGCGGTGCCAGGCAGCCCCTCGTGACAAATGGAAAATCCAGTGGTTGGGTTTGAGCCGGATTGCCTCGTCGAAAGCTTTGATGGCGTTGTCGTACTCCTTCATGTCCCAGAAATCTCGGCCCCGCTCAAAGAAAAATGTGGCATCGTCGCGCGGCACGGCACGTTCAGGACGAAATGGCGCTGACACCGTAGGATGCGGATGTTGGATCGGCCCGCGGTAAGTTCGTTTGTTTTTGTAAAGGTCTACGAGCATCCGGAAATAATCCCCAGCCGATTCGGCAGAGTGCTTATCCGCTAAAGCAAGGCTTTGGACGCGCTCGGCTTCGTCGAACTGGCCAGCCTCGGCGTATGTAGCTGCCAAAGCCGTCAATTCCCAGGCGCTCTTCGAATGGGAGATTTCGCAAGCCGTTTTTGCCACCTGTGTTGCTCGTTTGACGTCACGGAACTGTTGATTCGGACAAGTCGCGAGTAACCATGCAAGGTTCAAATAGGCTTCGGCCTGGAACTTTGGATCCAGTCGAACGGCTTCGTCGTAATCCTTGATCG
>JACQFG010000184.1 GCA_016200155.1 Planctomycetota bacterium
AACCTTCGCTTACGCTTCAGACTCTGATTTTCAGCTTCGTCCGATGCGTCTGCACCGGCGCCTCGCGATCGTCGGGCCGAATCGTGATCGCGCCGTGCGGCCACGTCCCCAGAAACCTGGCGCCCGTCTTCTCGTACATCTTGACGCTCTGCCGTTCGCTCAGCGGCGCGGTCTGGCAGCTCACGACGAGCTTCGGTTTCGCCCATTTCGCGAGGTCGGGCACGTTGGACGTGTCGCTGCCGTGATGCGGGGCCATGAGCACGTCGATGCGCGGCGCAGCCTGAGCGAGCACCTGCTTGAGCCCGGCTTCCTCCAGGTCGCCCGTCAGCAGCATCGAGAAATCGCGATAGGTGACGTGCAATACCAGGCTCCGGACGTTCTCCTTGCCTGCGGGACCGATCGGCGGCGGATGCAGCACCGCGAACGCGACGCCGTCGGTTTCCCAGCGCATGCCAGCATGAACGATCTGCATCTCGATGCCGCGGCGTTCGAGCGCCGCCACGGTTTTCTGCACCGCGGGCAGCGAGCGCTCGGCGAACGTCGGCGTGCAAATCACGCGTTCGATCGTGAACCGCTCGGCCAGTTGCGGCACACCGTTGAAGTGATCGAGATCGGCGTGGGACAGGATCAGTGCGTCGATCCGCCGAATGCCGCGCGACCACAGGAACGGCGCGATATGCCGGCGCGTCACATCGGGGCCTCCGGTTGCGCCGGCATCGTAGACGAAAACCTGGCCGCCGGGCGTTTCGATCACGGTGCAACCGCCGTGGCCCACCGCGACGAACGTGCAGCGAAACTCGCCAGACCGATGCGGCAGCACCTGCAACAAGGCCCCCAGCAGCAACCAGGCACAGCCGACGACGAGCAGCCAGCGGCTCACGCGCCAGGGGATCGGAGTTGTCAGGCCAACAAGCAGCGGCACGTAGAACAGCCACAGCCACCAGACCGGCACGTCGGCGACGAAGAAGTACGCGCCCGGTAGCTTCAATCCGAACGCCACCAGCCATTCGCAGCCAAGGAGGGACCCTTGCGTGACCCAGCCGAAGACCCACGCCAGCGGCCAGCACCACGAGAGCAGCAGGAATGCAAACCCGGTCAGCAATGCCAGCGACGTCAGCAGCGTCACCGGGGGCCCGATGATCAGCGCCACCGGGGAGAACAAATGGAAGTGCGCCGCCACCAGCGGCGCCACCGCCAGCCAGACCATGGCGTTGATGGCATACAGCAGCAGCACCCAGCGCACCAGCCAGCGCACGACCCTCCCGTGCCACGGCCTGGCTTCGTCGAGCACGCGCTCCAGCGGATCGCTCGGTGCATCGGTCCATCGGCTCACGCCCCACACGAGCATCGCAACCGCGAGGAACGACAGCTGGCAGCCGGCGTTGAAGATGTCGCTCGGATTGATCGCGATGACGCCGATCCATGCCAGGGCAAACGTGTTGGCGTGCGCCACCGGACGCTGCAGCAGGATGCCGCCGCAGTACACGGCGACCACCCACGCGGCCCGCATCGCCGGGGGCCGGCCGCCCGTCAGCAGGGCGTAAGCGATGAGGAAAATGGCGATCGTCGGCGCCGCCGTCCGTCGGCGCACGCCGAGCAGCCAGCTCGCCAGCCACAGGAATCCCGCCAGCACGACCAGATGCTGCCCGGAGATCGCCAGCACGTGGAGCACGCCGGTGCGCTGATATCGGTCCCAGTCCTCGCCGGTCATGTCGGCGCCTTCGCCGAGCAGCAAGGCCGAGGCAACCTCGTGCTGCACGGTGAAATCCCGGGCCAGGGTGCGCTGTCCCCAGCCGCGCACCATGGCGAGGACGCCGAAGACCGACGTAGGCCAGCCGCGCCGCACCAGCGTCACCTCGTCCGTTTCGAGCACGGTCAGCAGCGTCGTCACGCCTTGATCGCGCAGGAACGACGCATAGTCGAACCCGCCCGGGTTCGCCGCGTCGTCGGGCAATGCCAGCCGGCCGAGCAGCTCGACCTCGTCGCCGACCGTGATGTCGTCCGTCCGCCCGACGAGCGTCACCTGCACCAGTCCCGTGACCTCGGACCAGGTTCGCGTCGCCAGGTCTTGCCGATGGGTCGCGCGCAGAATGAAGCGCGTGGCGTCCTTGGTTGGGAAGCTGCGGAGCGGGTCGCGCTGTCCAGCTTGAGCGATCGGCGCGGAGTGCAGCGTGCCGCGCAGGCGCGTCGGCTTGCCGTCGTGATCGGCAAATCGGTTGAGATCGCTGGTATCGACATGGTAGCGCTGCCAGTGGTGGTAGCTGGCCCCGAACGCGGCGACGCACCCCCAAAGGTAGAGGAGCGCGAGCCATTTCTTCGGAGTGTTGGCGAAAAGGAACCAGGCGGCCATGCAGACGACGCCGGCGCCCAGGCTGGCGACGAGCGGCACCACCCAGAAGCGATCGAGAATGATGCCGACGGTGAGGGCGAGCGCGACGGGCACCAGTGGAGCGGACCAAACAGGAAGCGGGCGCGGCAAACGTTCAGGCGGTGGGACGTTCGCGGCAGACATGCGAGGTCCAATTTGCTACGCCGCAAGCGGCAGGAAAATGCTCATCCCCTCGACGGCGGCATCTTTTTGCGGATCGGCACCGGTGAGATCGGCTTGGGCTGCGGCGTCCCCGGCAGGACGATCACGCCCGGCTCGCGATCGGTCCCCGGCGTCGGCGGGCCCGTCGGCTGCATCGATTGCGACAATGGCCGCTGCACCGCGCTCAAGACCGAGGCGGGCATCTCCTCCAGCGTCGGCGCCGCGATCGGTCCCGTCACGAACGGCACCAGCGCCGCGGCCAGCTCCATCGGCGTCTGAAACCGTCGATCGGGCTCCTTGGCGATGATTTTCTCAAACACGCGCATCAACTCTTCCGGCACATCGGGACGCAGGACGCGCAGCGACTTCGGATGCCGAACTTGATGCCAAATGATCTTCTGGGCGTTGGTGCCGTCCTGGAACGGGCTCTTGCCGGTGAGGAGGTAGTACATCGTGCCGCCGAGGCTGTAGATATCGGCGCGGATGTCCACGCGACTGTCGATGATTTGTTCGGGCGCGATGTAGTCGCCGGTGCCGATGATGTAGCCGACCTCGTATTCCTTGATGAACGCGGCCGAGTCCTCGTGGAAGAAGCGCGCCAGGCCCATGTCGAGAATCTTGACTGTGCCCTGCCGATCGAGCAACAGGTTCCCCGGCTTGATATCGCGATGCACCAGCCCGGCTTCATGAGCGTGCTGCAGGCCCAGCGCTGCTTGCCGAATGTAGTGCGCGGCCCGTTCGGGTTTGAGGGCCCCGTTGCGGCGCACGAAGTCGTGCAGATTGGCGCCGTCGACGAACTCGAGCACGATGAAATGCAGCTTGTCGTCGTGATCGATGTCGTGAGCGCGGACGATGTTCGGGTGATCGAGCCGGGCGACGGCGCGGGCCTCGCGATAGAAGCGGGCCAAGGATGCCTGATCCTCCGCCTGGTTGACCGGCAGGATCTTCAGGGCGACCTTGCGTCCCATCTTGACGTGTTCGCACAGAAAGACCTGACCCATGCCGCCGGCGCCGAGGCGTTCGAGGAGACGATATTTGTCTGCGATGAGAAAGCCGCGCCATCGCCCGGCGATCAGTTTCTCGGCCTGAAAATGGGTGAGCACGCCCTCCTTGATGAGGGCGTCGGCCAGCTCCTTGGGCGATTGCGGCTTGAGACCGGATCGGCTCCAGGTCGATTGGCACGCCTGCAGCGCCTCGCGTTCAAGCAGTCCGCTCTTGAAGCCAAGCTCGATGAAGCCATCAATCGTCGTCGGTGCAGGCATCGTCCGTTACCTTGGGGCTGACGTGGCGTCGCCCATTTCTCGAATGACCTGAGAGGAATTGTGCTCATCATCTAATATTTCCTTCATGATTGCAAGTGGCTAATCGTCAAAATTCGCAAATTTTGGGCAATCGGCTTTTTCGTTGCTCGGCCCTGGATGGTGTGGTACGGTCTTCGTTTAGCGCCCGCAGGGCAGCGCCGGCGGCCGCCGTTTGCAGGCAGCGGGCGCTAAACGAAGAAGGATTTTTGGAGGTTTCCCGATGCGGATCTATGTTGCCGTCATGATGTGCATCCTCCTGCCGGCCCTCGCCCTTGCCCAGGACAAAAAGCCCGGCGACGCGATGATCGAAAAGTATCTCGCCGCCGAGGCCGACAAGCTGTCGGCGAAGTTTTTGGACGGCGCCAAGACCATCGACGAATGGAAGGCGAAGCGTCCGCGCCTCTATCAAGAATACATGGACATGCTCGGGCTCTGGCCCATCCCGGAGAAAACCGACCTGAAGGCGACCAGGACCGGCGAGGTCGAGGCGCATGGCATCATCGTCGAGAAGCTGCATTTCCTATCAAAGCCGGGGCTTTATGTGACGGCGAATTTGTATCGGCCGAAGGGCGACGCGAGCGCTAAACGTAAACAGCTGCCCGCCATCGTTTATGTCTGCGGCCATTCCGGCAAGGGACGCGACGGCAACAAGACCGCCTTCCAGGATCACGGCTTCTGGTTCGCCAACAACGGCTACGTCTGCATCATCCTCGACACCCTTCAGCTCGGCGAAATCCCCGGCGTCCATCACGGCACCTACGGCCGGCCGTGGGGCCATCTGAAGGCCTGGGGCGTCGATGATGCCGAGAAGATGAAGAACCACAACCGCTTCTGGTGGCACTCGATCGGCTACAGTCCCGCCGCCGTCGAATGCTGGAACGGCATCCGCGCCATCGATTACCTCTGTACCTTGCCCTACGTCGATCCCGACAAGATCGGGGTGACGGGCATCTCCGGCGGCGGCGCGGCCACCTTCTGGATCGCCGCCGCCGATGAGCGCGTCAAGGTCGCCGTGCCTGTGAGTGGCATGGCCGACCTCGATTACTACGTCAGGCAAAAAGGCGTCAATAGCCATTGCGATTGCATGTTCCTTTACAACACTTACCAGTGGGACTGGACGACGATCGCCGCCCTGGTCGCCCCCCGGCCGCTGCTGTTCGCCAACAGCGACAACGACCCGATCTTCCCGATGGACGCCAATCGCCGCATCTACAAGAAGCTCCAGACGATCTACGGCCTGCACGGCATGGAGAAGTTGGTCCGCGAACACGTCAGCGTCGGCGGCCACGACTACCGCCCCGACCTGCGCAAGGCGATCTTCCATTTCTTCAACATGTATCTCAAGCAGCAGCCCACCCCGTTCGTCGAGGACAGCGCGAAGTACACGCCGCTGGAGGGCCGCAAGCTGCGCGTGTTCCCGACCGACGACGATTTGCCGAAGGACGCGATCAATCACCGGATCGACGAGTTGTTCATCCCGGCCGCGAAGGTGACGTTGCCGGAGAAGGGGAAGTTTGACGAGTGGAAGAAGGGGATGATTGCGAAGTTGAGATTCACGTTCCCTAAGGAAATTCTGACAACTAGCGAGTTTTATGTGGTTAAATCAGGACGGATCAAGGACGGACCCGGAGACATTGCCGTCTTCTATAGTGAACCTGAGTATTACGCAAAAAACAAATCAGTTGATGACCTCGTGCGAAAATATTCGCCGACTGCCAATTATCGCATCGTTTTCTTCCCGCGTTTCTATTCCATTCCAATCCCTGGCGAACCCGGCGGATACCCTGCGGAGGTCGTGCATTCCTGGACGGCTAAGTCCCCGCCAAATTTTGTCGAGCGATCCCATGTACTTTTGGGCCGAACGATTGACGAATTAAAAGTGTATCGGTTGATGATATCTGTCGCTCGTTTCAGAAAACAAACCGAGATTGGCGGGGATCCAGATCGAATTGTGGCGGTCGGACAACCCGGAATCATCGCCGCTTATGCTGCTTTGATGGAACCCAAATTGTTCAAGGAAATCACCATTATCGATCCGCCGAAGTCGCACAAGGAGGGGCCGCACTTC
>JACQFG010000005.1 GCA_016200155.1 Planctomycetota bacterium
GCAATGGCTCCTCGCCCTGATCGAACAGCCGATCGACGATCGCCAGGGCGTCCTTGACGTTGCCGGCGCCGATCGCGTCGAAGATCTTCCAGATATCCTGAGCGCGATTGTTGCCGACCAGCTTATCGACGTCGGCCACTTCGATCTTCGACCGCGCGCCGACGTAGATCGACAGCTTGAGCAACTCCTGATCGAGCAGGCCCATCTCGGGCTCCACCAATTCTGTCAGCAGCCGCGCGGCATCGGCCGCGATTTGTTTCCCGTATTGGCTGGCGCACCATCGGCTGCACCATCCCGCGAGGTCCTGGGTGCGTGGCGCCTTGCAGGTGATACCTGCCGCGTCGCCGACCATCTTCGCCAGTCGGGTGTTCGCCGCCCAGGTCTTTGCCTCGAGAATCAGCATCCCGGTCTCGGGCAGGCGCTTCAGCCGTTCTTCGAGTTCGCCGCGATACTTCGTGATGAATGGATCGGCGTTCTCGACCATGATGACGCGTTTCGGATCGAAGAACGGCACCGTGTCGAGATCGTCAAACACTTCCGCGAACAGCGCCTTGTCGCCGGCATGCGTGGACACCGATTGGCTGTCCGCCTCGTCGCCGAGGGCCTGCTTGATCAGCGTGCGGATGACGTGCCGTTTGAGAAATGCTTCATCACCGTGCACGACGTAGAGGGGGCCGGGCTTCGACTTGGCAGCGGAAAGAAAAGGAAGGGCATCCATCCACCCATTATATTGTCCGAGGCGTTTAGCGCGCGCATGGCGCAATGCGGGCGCTAAACGAATATCGGATTACCTGGGCTTGCAATAACTCAGCGCCATCAAGGCATAGCCGGTCACGAGGTTTTCGTCGGCTTCCATCCAGTTGGGGACGTTGTGGAAGCTGCCGTCGGCGCGCTGGCGTTTGGCGAGGGCCTCGGTGATGTCCTTGCGCCAGTCGTGCTTGACGCCCTTGGAGTCGACGACGTAGTCCTCGCCGAGCGCGTCGAGGCATTTTGCCATCGTGTTGTAATAGTAATACAGGCCCCACAGCTCGCGGGTCGGCGGCATGCCGGCGTTCTTCTCGACGCTGTAATTCGCCTGGATCCATTCGTAGGCTTTCTTGACGCGGACATCGTTTTTCGTGACGCCGCAATAGATCATGCTCTTGACGCCGGCGTAGGTCATGCTGCCGTAGCCGGGCCGGGCGCCGCCGTCGAGGGGTTGATCGACGACCTTGGTGACGCCGCCGGAGGCCGCGGTGTAGATGAAGCTGCCGTCGTTGATGAGCTTGGCCCAGGGGCGGTTGTTGTGCTCGCCCTTGAGGTTTTGGCAGCGATTGACGAAGACGAGCGCCTTCTTCATGTGCGGATCGTCAGACCCGATGCCGGCGGCTTTCAACGCGTCGATGAAGGTCTGTGTGTTCGACAGGTCGGGGCGCGACTTGCTGTCGTAGCCGGCGCCGCCGAAGAAATCGTCCTGCGGGCTCTTGCCTTCGCCCTCGTCCCATTGCAGCTTCTTGAGGAACGCGACGGCGTCGCCGATGACGGCCTTGTACTTGTCGTCCTGCTTGGCCTCGACGAGGGCCATGACGTTGATGCTGGTGACGTAGTTTTGCAACTGGACCTTGGGGTCCCTGCCGGCGATGTGCTTGTGCTCGGGATTGACGAGGCTCTCGATGTACCGAAGCGCCTTTTGGCCGACGGGGTCCTGCGCCGTTGCCTGGCCCGATTTCAGCAAGCCGGTGAGGGCGATGCCGGTGACGCCGGGGGTCTTGTCGGTGCTCCAACCGCCGTTCTTGTCCTGGGTGCTCTGCAGGAACTTCGCCGCCTTCTGGGCAACGTCGTCCCAGGTTTTCTTGTCGGGGCCGACCTTCGTTCCCTGGGCTGGAGCGAGAGAAAAATTCGAAGCGAGGATGGCGAGCGCGACGCAGCACAATGCGACCACGATTCTATTCATGATTGATATCCTCTTACGGGAAGGGCACGGACGAACACCAGGAGCAAAACTGATGCCGAGGACACCGTTCATTGTAAACCGCCGATGGCGGAGCAGGAAATGTGAAATTCTGTCGAAGGAATTACCAGCGCTGGCGAGGAAACGCGCACAAAATCATGAGCACAAAATGATTCGTTTCGTGCTCATGATTTTGTACTCATGATTTTGTGATATCAGTCGATGACGGCGAGGATGTCGTCCTCGGACATGATGAGGTACTCGTCGCCGTCGACCTGGACCTCGTTGCCGGCGTAGGAGGAGAACAGGACGCGATCGCCTTCCTTCACTTGAAAGGCGGCGCGCTTGCCGCTGTCGAGCAGCTTGCCGTCGCCCAGGCTAAGAATTTTTCCCTGGCGGGGTTTTTCCTTGGCGGTGTCGGGCAGCAGGATGCCGCCTGCGGTCTTGTCCTCGGCTTCGAGACGCTTGACCAGAATCTTGTCGTTCAGCGGAATGACCTTCATGTCGGTAGACCCTCGGTGTGGATATTGACGCCGCTTGCGCTCAAGGCAAGCAGTTATTACTCTTCGGAATCGGACATTAATTCTTCATATGCTTTTAGAGCCCGCAGCATAGTGTACAAGAGAATATGCCGACTGACCGGCTTGGGGATCACGCTATACGCACGCACCTGGAACGCCTGGCGGATCACCTCCTGCGTCGCGTCGGCCGTCACCAGGATGCACGGCAGCAGGGCATTGAGCTGATGCACCAGTTCGATCGCCTCCAGCCCCGTCATACGGGGCATCTGCACGTCGAATAGCGCGATATGGATCGACTCCACCTGCAAGATCTCGATCGCTTCCTCGCCCGACGACGCCAGGAGCGTGCGGTAGCCTTCCGGCTCCACGATGTCGCGCAGCGTCTCCCGGCAATAATCGTCGTCGTCGGCGATCAGCACGGACAGCGGTCTGTTGATGGTCGTCATGCCGCTCACCTCGAAATCCCGTACAACACCGCGGCATCGAGCGGTGCACGCCCGCCCGTCACGCTTTAA
>JACQFG010000187.1 GCA_016200155.1 Planctomycetota bacterium
CGTTTGAGGGCGAGCGATTCGGTAATGGCCAGGGCGCCGGTCGTCAGGTCGAACATCTTGCGGTGGACGTGCTCATCGGCCGTGAGGCGTTCGCCTTCGAGGGCCGGATCGGGGACGCCGTACTTGCGCCCCGTTGCCGCGCATGCGAAGCCGAAGAACCCCGTTTGCGGGGCCTGGGCTTCGAGGACGGCGAATCGACTTGCCTGAGCGTGTGCCCAAAGTTTTTCGAGGTTGGCCTTGGCGGGCAGGGCATCGGACTTCGCGAAATCCATCTCGATCGGGACTTCGCGCCAGCGCGTCGGCCGCAGCAACTTCGCCAGCTCCTTGTCCTGAATGCCGGGCGGCGCCTTCTCCTTGGTCGTCGTCGGATAGAGCAAGACGAACTTCGCCTTGCCGGCGCCGTCCAGTTTGCCGGCGAATTCCAGTCCATCGATTGGCGGGATCTCGGCGCGATCGCGGAACTGCACGTTGGGCCGAAAATGCTCCAGGTCCAGACGTTGATAGACGGCGGAGGTCTTCCCGTCCTGCGGCACGAGCATCGGCGTCAACGCCAGGGCACGGCGTTCGGCTTCCGCGTAGGGTCCGGGCCGAATCGCGGCGTCGAGCAGGTCGGCCGGCGCGTCGAAACGGACATGGAAGTACGTCGTGGCGCCGACCTGCTGCACGCGCAGGAGGCGAACCTTCACCGGCGCATCGGCTCGAGCCGGGCCCGGCAGCAGAAATGGGAAAACGCTGACGAGGAGCAACAAGTTGCGTGGCAAGGTCATGGCGGAATCTCCCTGCCTCTTCGTTCCGTAGTTTGTCCTAACTTGATATACCCGCGCGGCGCGGTTTGGTTTCACGCAGCGAGAAACTACCAAGCCCGCAGGTTAGGTCCTCCGAACCTGCGGGATGACCCCGGAGGTGTGCACCGATGACACCGTAGGACAGGCAGCCTTGCCTGTCCCTGGTGCTTCCGGACAGGCAAGGCTGCCTGTCCTACGCCTGCCGAATCGCGCACGGGTATTTTGGTTCTCGAAGGTCGCCAGGTTTCCCAGGTTATCGGCGACAACCTGAACAAATCGCAACCTCGCCAAGTTTCGTGGTCCGGCGCAATCGTCACGGCCGATATAGTCGATACCGTTGCATGGTTTGTCAGGGAGGAGTTTCCATGCGTAGGCTGCTCTGCGCGTCAGTGCTGGTGGTGCTGTCGGGATGCCACGTCTACACGCTGGACGTGGACGGGCGCGTCGCGCAACGGGCGTCGCAGGCGGTTGACGTTGCGCCTGCGGCGCCGGAGCGGTTGCCGACGCTGCCCGATAAGGCGCCGAAGGCACGGTTCGGGGCGCCCATCGTCGAAGGGCAGCTGGTGCCGGTGGAGTTTCAAAAGGAGCCGGACAAGGGGAAGAAAAGCGATGGTGAGCTGATCAAGCGGTTGACGGAGCACACCAAGCGTTTGCCGGGCGGCGACGTCGAAGGTTATACGGTGAAGCCCGATGCGACGCCGGCCGAGCGCGAGGCGGCGATCAAGAAGCACTTCCCGCCGCTGAGCAAGATCGCGCCGCTGCCGACGCCGTTGCCCGGACCCGATGGTCGGCCGTTGACGCTGGCGGAGTTGCAGCAGACCGCCCTGGCGAACAATCCGGTCGTTCGGCAAGCGCATCTCGACGTCGAAGCCGCGCGCGGCCTGGCGCGGCAAGCCGGGGCGTATCCAAATCCCAGCATCGGCTACGAGGCCGCCACCATCAATCAGGGGAACAACGACGGCAAGCGCTCTCCCGGTCAGCAAGGCGGTTTCTTCGAGCAAACGCTCATCACCATGGGCAAGCTGACCTTGGCCCGCGAAGCCGCCCTGCGCGACGTGATGATGAATGAGCAGAAGCTGCGCCAGGTCGAGTCGGACCTCCAATCGCAGGTGCGCAACAACTACTTCGCGGTCCTGTCGGCTCAGAAGAACTACGAAACGATCAAGGCCGTCACGGATTTGACGGATGAGCTTTACCACGTGCTGCTGGCCCAGCTCAAGGTGGGCGAGGTGGCCGCGTATGAGCCGAGACAGATTCGCGTTCTGTCCAACAAGGCGCGGAATGCGATGACGCAGGCGCAGAATCGATATCAGACGGCGTGGAAGCAGCTGGCCGCGTCGCTGGGAACGCCGGCAATGCCCTTGACGGCCCTGAGCGGGCAGATCGACATGCCGGTGCCGCACTTCGAGCATGACCAGGTGCTCGCGCATGTCCTCAATCAGCACAGTGACGTCCAGTCGGCCCAGCTGGGCGTCGAGAAGGCCCGGCTGCTGCTGCGTCTGGCCGAGGTGCAGCCGTACCCCGATGTGACGGTGCACGTCGCATTCCAGAAGGATTACACCTCGCCGCCGTTCGGGACGGTGGCGAATGTCAGCGTCGGCCTGCCGTTCCCGCTCTGGCATCGCAACCAGGGGAGCATCCAGTCCGCGGGGGCAATGTTGCGCCGCTCTGTGGACGACAACCAGCGCGTTCGCAACGAATTGACGAGCAGGGTCGCGGAAGCCTTCGAACGCTATGCCAACAACCGCGAGATCCTGGAACGCTACCGCAAGGAGATCCTGCCCGACCAGGTGCAGGCATATCGCCACGCGGCCGCGCGCCATGCGTTGTTCGCGAAGCAAGACATCCCGTACAACGACGTTGTGACCTCGCAGCAAACGCTGGCCGACCTGATCACGAGCTACCTCGGCGCTTTGAACGACCAGTGGACCGCGGCCGTCGACATCGCCAACTTGCTGCAGACGAAAGACCTGTTCCAGACGCAGCCCCTGGACGAGGTCGCGCCGGTGCCGGACGTGCACGAAATCCTGCGCGGCGGCCTGCTGCGGCATCGTCGCTAGACTTAAAACATCCACGAAGGGCCACGAAGAACACGAAGGGAAAGAAGGGGAGAGGGGAGAAAGAGAGAAGGGGAGCGACCGTATGAACATCAAGGATGCTACGGGCTCCCCCTCTCCGTTTCTCCCCCTCTACTCTTCTTCTTTGTGTTCTTGGTGGCCCTTCGTAGATGGCGGCGCTCTACAATTTCCTGGATGCCTTCGATTTTCATCGACCCCCGGCTGGCAAATCGCACGCTGCTCGAAGTCGCGCAGACCGTCTTTCGTTTGCCGCGCGCTGCCGCCCTCGACGCCTTGCGCGCTCGGCGGATTCGCATCTGCGGCGGCGTCTGCGTCGATCCGCAGCGGCGCGTCAAGGTCGGTCAGCACATCCAGCTAGACGGCAAACCGGCCAAGTCCCGGACGGAGACTGTCGATCGGCAGATCATCGTGCGTTACGTCGATAAGCACATCGTCGTGGTCGAGAAGCCCGCGGGATTGACGACCGTCCGGCATGCGGGCGAGGTGGAATCGCTCGGCAAACGCGCCAAGAAGTTCCTGCCGGCGACGCTGGTCGATTTGCTCCCTGCGGTGCTGGCGCGGACCGGAACGCCGGCGAAGGGCCGAATCCGCGCGGTGCATCGCATCGACAAGGAGACGAGCGGGCTGGTCGTGCTGGCCCGGACCGGGGAGGCCGAAAGCAATCTCGGCAAGCAGTTTCGCGCCCACAGCGTTGGCCGAATGTATCTGGCTCTCGTGCGCGGGAAGGCGAAGGACGCACGCATCGAATCGCACCTGGCAGAAGATCGCGGCGACGGCCGGCGCGGCAGCGCGACGCAGGGGCAGCACGCGATCACGCACGTGCGGGTCGTCGAAACGCTCGGCGACTTCACGCTCGTCGAGTGCGAACTGGAGACAGGACGCACGCACCAGGTCCGCATTCACCTCGGCGAACAGGGCACCCCGTTATGCGGAGAACGGGTCTACGATCGGCCGCTCAACGGCAAACCGCTGCCCGATGCGAGCGGCGCCAAACGTCCGCTGCTGCACGCAGCGTATCTGGCGATCGATCATCCCGACACGGGCAAACGGATGGCATGGAACGCGAAGTTGCCGAAGGACATGAGCGAGTTGATCGAGCGCTTGCAAAACATTTGAGCCCGCAGCGCAAGCGAGGGAGGCGGCGGGATTTCCTCGCTTTCGCTGCGGGCTAACAAAGGCGCTTCTTCCACGCTTCGAGTTGTTTGGCGACTTCGGCCGGCGCCGTCGAGCCGTAGCTTTGAAACGCCGCGAGTGCATTGCTCACAC
The DNA here is from genome assembly GCA_016200155.1 of Planctomycetota bacterium. Classification (GTDB taxonomy): domain Bacteria; phylum Planctomycetota; class Planctomycetia; order Gemmatales; family Gemmataceae; genus SIAQ01. The sequence continues at coordinate 4,130 of JACQFG010000187.1, forward strand.
CGAGCACGTTCTTGACGTCGCCGCCGACTCCGGCCTTGACGGCGTCGAACGCCGCGGCCGGCAGATCGATGAGCCGGCACTTGCGCTCCTCGCATTGCCGAATCAGCTTGCCGACGGCCTCGTGAGCGGTTCGCAGCGGGACGCCCTGCTTGACGAAGAACTCCATCAGCGTCGTCGCATCGAGATGGCCGTCCTCGATTCGTGCCGCAATACTGTCACGCCGAAAGTTCGTGCCGGCGATCAGCGCTGCCGCCAGCTCCAGCGACGCCGACACGGTGTCGAACGCATCGAACAGTGCTTCCTTGTCCTCTTGCAGGTCGCGGTTGTACGCCAGCGGCAATCCCTTCACGAGCAGCATCAATTGCTGCAGCGATGCCACGACCCGCGCCGACTTGCCGCGGATCAATTCAAGCACGTCGGGGTTCTTCTTGTGCGGCATCATGCTCGACCCGGTGCAGAAGGCGTCGGGCAGTTCGAGGAAGTTGAACTCGGTCGTCGACCACAGAATCCACTCCTCAGCCCAGCCCGCCAGGTGCAGCGCGATCAGCGAAAGGTCGAAGACGAATTCCACCACGAAATCGCGATCGCTGGAAACGTCGAGACTGTTGGCCGCGATCGAGTCGAAGCCGAGCTGTTGCCGCACGAACTCGCGATCGATCGGCAGCGAAGTCCCCGCCAAGGCCGCCGTGCCGAGGGAAAGGACATTGACGCGCTTGCGGCAATCGGCTAGCCGTTCGCGATCGCGCTGATACTTCTCGATGTACGCCAGCAGATAATGCGACGCCAGCACCGGCTGGGCCCGCTGCGTGTGCGTGTAGCCCGGCAAGATGAGTTCGTGGTGACGCTGGGCGCAGCCGAGCAAAGATTTTTGCAAGTCAATCAAGCGCAGGTCGATGACGTCGATGGCGGAGCGCGTCCAGAGCTTGACGTCGGTGATGACCTGATCGTTGCGGCTGCGGCCGGTGTGCAGCTTGCGGCCGACGTCGCCGAGCCGTTTGATCAGGGCCTGTTCGATGTGCGTGTGGATGTCTTCGAGCTTGAGCGAATACTCCAGCTCGCCGCGTTCGATCTCGCCCCGAATGTCGTTGAGGGCGGCAAAGATCAAATCGGCCTCGTCCTTCGTCAACAGACTGACGTGAGCGAGCATGCGGGCATGGGCCTGGCTCGCGGTGATGTCTTCATGATAGAGGCGTTGATCGAAGCTGATCGACTCGGTGAAGCGCACGACGCGATCGTCGGTGTCGCCGCTGAATCGCCCGCCCCAGGTTTTTTGCGTGGCCACTTATGGTCCTCGTCATTTCGGAGCAAGAAGCGCTGCCGCCCAGGCAGCGTCCTCCGGCCTGAGGGGCGGGGACGGAGTATCCTTGTAAATGTAATCTCCATAACCCGCTCGGTCGTAGACGCCGTGCAAAACCGCTTGAATATCAAGCATCACCAGGCCCTGGGGCGGCCGGAGCGGGATGGGAATCAATGGCAACGGGTCGAGCAATCGCAACGGCCAATAGTTGAGCTTGGGGCGATCCTCGACGCGAATGACCATGACGGCATAGTCGCAATCCGCCGGTTTCTCGACGGGCATCCGCGGCCCGCCTCGCAGAAGATCGATCTCGACGAAATGAACCGTGCTGTGAAGCAGGTTCCCACGCTTTGCCAGGTACTGCTCGCGATCCGCGCCGGGCTTCTTGTTCGTGGGGCTCAATAGTTCCACGACCGTAACCAGTTCCCGGCTGTTGCGATCCTGAATCTCCAGAAACCGATGCTTTTCAAACTCGACGCTGGGGACGTGGAGAACCAGAGGCGAAGTAATCGTCGCCGTGCCCCCGCTCTTGTCACCGCGGTTGCCAGGATCGGAAATGCCGACGTCGCCATAGCCGAGGAACAAACGGCGTTCCGCGGGAGGCTCGTGAATATACAGGTGCTGTTCGACCTTGACGATGTAATGGGGCCGAACCAAAGCGACGAGCGCGTCGCCGAGCGCCGGCACGAAACGGCCGTGAAAGTCTTGCCAGACATCGGCCTGTTCCAGGAATGGATTCATACCGGGGAATGGCGACGGCATACATCACCTCATCGAGAAAGCGCTGCCGTTCATTATAGCCCCAGTTCCTTCAATTGCTTCGCGTCCACCGTCGCCGGCGCCCCGGTCATCAAATCGCGGGCCTTCTGGTTCTTCGGGAAGGCAATGACATCGCGGATGTTGGTGGTGCGCGTGAGCATCATGGCGAGGCGGTCGAGGCCCAGGGCGATGCCGCCGTGCGGGGGGGCGCCGAACTTGAGGGCGTCGAGCAGGAAGCCGAAGCGGGCTTTCGCCTGCTCCTCGGTCATGCCGAGCACCTTGAAGAGGCGCGACTGCACGTCGGGGTTGTGGATCCGGATGCTGCCGCCGCCGCACTCGTAGCCGTTGACGATGAGGTCGTAGGCCTTGGCCTTGACGCTGCCGGGCTCGCTTTCGAGCCTGGCGAGGTCGTCGTCCTGGGGAGCGGTGAACGGGTGATGGTTCGCCGCCCAGCGTTTTTCGTCGTCGTCCCAGATGAACGAGGGGAAGTCGAGCACCCAGGCAATCTTGTAGTCGAGCCCGTTCGGATCGTAGAGCTTGAGCGCATTCGCGAGATGTTGCCGCAGCGTGCCCAGACCGGCACAGACGACGTCCTCCTTGTCGGCGACGAAGAGGAGCAGGTCGCCGGCCTTCGCGCCGAGGCGTTCCCGCAGTTGCTGCTGGATCGGCGCGGCCAGGAACTTCTCGATGCCGGCGGCGAACTTCTCGGCTTCGACCTTGACCCAGGCGCAGCCCTTGCCGCCGGCACGCTTGACGACCTCCGCCAGCTCATCGATCTGCTTGCGCGAGAACTTGTCCGCGCCGCCGGTTACGTTGAGCGCGCGCACTTTCCCGCCGGCTTCGAGCGCCCCCTTGAACGCCTGGAACTCGGTCTGGGCTGCGATGGCGCCGACGTCGACGATCTCCAGGCCGTAGCGCAGGTCGGGCTTGTCGCTGCCGTACTTCAGCATCACGTCGGCGTACTGCAGCCGAGGGAACGGCGTCTTGACCTCCACATTGATGGATCGCTTGAAGACATCCGCGATCAGATTTTCGATGACGCGAAAAACGTCGTCCATCTCCACGAACGACATTTCGAGGTCAAGCTGCGTGAACTCCGGCTGGCGGTCGGCGCGCAGGTCCTCGTCGCGCAAACACCGCGCGATCTGGAAGTACTTGTCGTACCCCGCGACCATCAGAATCTGCTTGAAAAGCTGCGGCGACTGCGGCAACGCGTACCACTGGCCCAGCGACACCCGGCTCGGCACGAGGTAATCGCGCGCTCCCTCCGGCGTACTCTTGCCCAGGAGCGGCGTCTCGATCTCGTAGAAACCCTGCGCGTCGAGGTTGTCGCGGATCACCTTGTTGAGCCGATGCCGCATCGCCAAGGTGCGCTGCAGCGTCGGCCGACGCAGGTCGAGATAGCGATATTGCAGCCGCAGGTCTTCGTTCGCCAGTTCCGGATCGTTGAACGTCTGCCCTTCTTGGGGCAACGACAGGACGTCGAACGGCGGCGTCGGGCAGGCGTTGAGGATGCGCAGCTCCTCGACGAACACCTCGATGGCGCCCGTGGCGAGTTTCGCGTTGTGCTTTTTCTCCGAACCGATCATGCGTTCGCGCACTCTACCTGTTGCGGAGATCACCCATTCGCTGCGGACATCCTGGCCGAGCTTGAACATCTCCGGATGGTCGGCGTCGATGACGGCCTGGGTGATGCCATACCGGTCGCGCAGGTCGAGGAAGATCTGATCGTTGTACGCGCGATAGGTATTGACCCAGCCGTTGAGGGTAACGGTTTGGCCGATGTGGGTCTCGCGCAGTTCGCCGCAGGTGTGGGTGCGTTGCCAGGATGCCATGTGGTTTTCCATTTAGGTGAGATACGATTCCAATCGCATCGGTTCGCGCTGCAATCCTCGTTCCAACGCTCGACAGAGATAGTCCGAGGCAAACCCTAGCCCTTCATTTGCGTCAAAGCGGAGCGAATTCTGTGACGAAACTGAATCCATCCGACCAGAAGCGAAACCAAGCCTATTCCGCCTATAGACCAAATTGGAATCAGAATTATCAAAACCGTGGGTGTAAGGCCGGCGCCAACCATCTCCGGAAAAAAATGGCTACAAGAATTCGTCCCTTGACCATGCAAATCAGGCATACGATGATAAGGATTCCACCTGCCCGATATAGTCGTGGTTTTTCGATCGTCGCCGCTATTTCTCGTTCAGCCTTGCGCCTTTCCCCCTCTTGTTCTTTGAGCCGCCGAATGATCTCGGGATCGTCAACAAATTCTCCCACGGTCACCGCATACTTGGCCTCGCCAAATGGGCAAATGAGCCACGCACGCTGCAATCGATTCCCGGACAAGTCTGAAACCACCTGTTCTCGAGTTCGTTGGCCTGACCAGAACCAGCCATCGGGCTTTTTGGTTGCGAAATAATTTTCCATAGGTCCCTGCCTCGTTCCGACACGGAGCCTGGAATGAGGTACGTCGCCCAACCGGGGAACACCATCCGCGACGCGGAGCGTCGGGCCAGTGCGTTCCCACGCGGAGCGTGGGAACGGGTGGAAGGATTGATATAAAACCCGTGTCGCACACCTCGAAGTTACGTTAGGAGAATCGCATGGACCGGACAACCGTCGCCGACGCTCGCCGCGAGGAATCGGTCGGCAAACAGGTGCGCTTGCAGGGCTGGGTCCGCACCCGCCGCGACTCCAAGGGCGGCTTCAGCTTCATCGAACTCAACGACGGCTCGTGCTTCGGCAACGTCCAGATCGTCGCCGACGGCGCGCTCGCCAACTACGAAGCCGACGTCAAGAAGCTCAACGTCGGCTGCTGCGTCACCATCGAAGGCGACGTCCTCAAATCCCCCGCGAAAGGCCAGGCGACCGAGGTCAAGGCGTCCAAGGTCATCGTCCACGGCTGGTGCGATGCCGACGCCTACCCGATCCAGAAAAAAGGCGCGAGTTTCGAATACCTGCGCACCGTCGCCCATCTGCGCACGCGCACCAACACCTTCGGCGCCATGGCCCGCGTCCGCAACTGCGTGTCCAACTCGATCCATCAATTTTTCCAGGAGCAGGGCTTCCTGTACATCCACGCGCCGATCATCGGCGCCAGCGATTGCGAAGGCGCCGGCGAACTCTTCCGCGTCACCACCATCGATCCCGCCAAGCCGCCGTTGCTCGAGGGCAAGATCGACTACACCCAGGACTTCTTCGGCAAGCCGACCTACCTCACCGTCAGCGGCCAGCTGCAGGGCGAAATCTTCGCCTGCGGCCTCGGCAAGGTCTATACCTTTGGCCCGACCTTCCGCGCGGAGAACTCCAACACCTCGCGCCACCTCGCCGAGTTCTGGATGATCGAGCCGGAGATGGCGTTCCACGATCTCTACGACAACATGACGCTGGCCGAGGCGTTTATCAAACGCTTGATCACCGATGCCCTGACGAAATGCCCCGAGGACATGAAGTTCTTCGAGGAACGCATCGACAAGGAGTGTCTGAAGCGAGCGCAATCGGTGTTGAACACGAACTTCCTGCGCGTCACCTACACCGAGGCGATCGATATCCTGCTCAAATCGGGCAAGACGTTCGAGTATCCCGTCAAGTGGGGCATCGACCTGCAATCGGAGCACGAACGCTTCCTGACCGAGGAGCACTTCAAGAACACCGTCATCCTGCACGATTACCCGCGCACGCTCAAGCCGTTCTACATGCGCGTCAACGACGACGGCAAAACCGTGCGTGCCATGGACGTCCTCGTCCCCGGCGTCGGCGAGATCATCGGCGGCAGCCAGCGCGAGGAGCGTCTCGACGTCCTGGAAGAACGCATGCGCGAGACCGGCCTCGACCCGACGGCGTACTGGTGGTACCTTGACCTGCGCCGTTACGGCACCGTCCCGCACTCCGGCTTCGGGCTCGGCCTGGAGCGCGTGCTGCTGTTCCTGACGGGCATGAGTAATATCCGCGATGTGATCCCGTTCCCGCGCACGCCGAAGAGCGCGGAGTTTTGATCTACCAAGCCCGCAAGTGAGGTACTCCGAACTTGCGGGGTGACCCCGCAGGTTCGGAGTACCTCACCTGCGGGCTTGATGGGGGGAGAATATCATGCAAGAACCAACCCGCCGTCGATTCCTGCAAGCCGCCGCCGTGGGCGCCGCGTTGCCGCTCGCGGACGCCGTCGCGCAGGACCCGCCCAGCGCCGATCAAGCGCTGCTGGGCATCGTTCGGCAACGGTTCAAGTTCCTGAGCGACGCCCAGCTCAAGGCGGTGCAAGCCGGGCTGCAGCGCTCCCTGGCCAGCGCCGAAATCCTGAAACGCACCCGCCTGACGCAGATCGACGAGCCGGCGACCATCTTCGTGGCCGACCTCGCGGAGTGATGCGATGACGGATACGGTCCACCCTTTCGTATTACTTTGTCTAACCGGCTGTCCCCCCTGGCACCCCTTCGAGTTGGGGATTCCTTCCAAAGAAATCCGCAACTCATTCGGGTCAATGCAGATGCGTTGACGAGGGGATTTCCCACATGCTGCCCGGCGAGTTGGTCGGTATGAGCGGCCGTGGAAACCCCGTCGGTGACGAGCCAGGGCGCATAGGTGTTGCGGTAGGTGGTGTCGAGGTGGATCACCTGAAGGTTGACGGCTTCACCCGCCTGGTAGCCGCTGCCGAACAGCGTGGCGATGCTGCCGGGGGCGTAGTCGGCGTGATCCGACAACAAGGTCGCCGAGGGACATTCGCGCGATTCCAGCAGTTCCGCCACGAGGCGCGTTCTCTTCCGCAGGTGCGGCTGCTTCTTGGCCGAGGAAAACAGATTGCGAAACCAATTTTTGGGGAACATGAGACGCTGACGTATTCCATCACGTCGGCGGACACATCAATGAGCGTTCCAGCTGTGCTGGCCTGCCCATTGCTTGGTCATCCGACAACGAATTACCAATGCCTGGCGAATCCCATCTTGGATTCAAACCAGTCAGTTGCTACGGATCGAAACTGCCAAGGAAAACGGCGCGTCGATTTTTCTTGGGCATCATGATCCCCGAACTGGGTAGATCGTTGGGTGGTTCTCTCCAGCATGATGGAGTCGGCGCCGATCGCGGCGGCCAGGAGCTGAACACGGACACGTCGCGGACAAAGCACCTCACCGTTTTGCCACGGGCAGCGTCGAGAGCTGCTCGCGCAAGATCTGCGTCCACACCGCAGGGTAGATTGTGTCCAGCTTTGCCATGGGATTCCTTGCGAGAAGCCAATGGGCCTGTGCTTGCTGGCCGACCTGGAGAGGAAACTGGGTCGGGATCGGCCGCATCGACTTGCCGTGTCCGCCAGCGCTCCATGAATTGCATTCTGCGTTGAATCGTTCGAGATGGGCGCGGCGGACCAGCTCGATGTATTTTTTCATGTCCAGTTCGTCCTTGACGAAATTCGTGCCGAAGGTTTGTGCCGCCTTGCGCGTTTCGTACGCCCAGCGCGCTTCTTCGAGCAGCCGATCGGCGTTGATCTTGCCTGGGACCGCGTGGAGAACGCCGCCGTCCCAGGCGCAGAAGTAGCTGGCGACGTTGCCGCCGACTTTCTGTCCGTTGATGATCTGAAAGGTGCCCACTTTGAGATAGGTGCCGATGAAGTTGTCGTTGAGATACTCGACCACGCGCGGATCGGCCAAGGCGTTCACACGGAACGCGTCGGCGTTGTTTCAGGTGCAGTCCTTGTCTTCCAGGTTGCCCGACAGGTGAACCATGAAGACCATCTTCTTCTCGGCCTTGGCTCGTTGGAACGCGTCGGGCGGGTTCTTCATGAACAGGACCTTCGTGCCGATCTTCTCGCAGTCGGCGTAAATGTTCCGATCGACGGCTGGCGGCGTGGGCGTCCCCGCGATCTGCTCGCCCTGCGCGAGTTGGGGCTTCTCGTCGGCGTGGGTGATGTCGATGCGCGTCGGCTGCTCCTGACGAAGCAGCTTCGGCTTCGATTCCAGAATTACCGGCCTTTGTTCGGAGATTAACTCAGGAATTTCTGCTTTCTTGCCAGGATGTTTCATTGCCGGCTTTGGCGCCATCTCTTTCGTCGTCGGCCTCGCGGCGGTGGTTGGCTTTTGCGCCGTTTCTTTCGCCGCCGGCTTGGTCGTGGGCTTTGGCACTGGCTGATCTTGTGCCACCTGGGGAGGATCCATTTGCGGCTTGGAGCGGTCCCGGGCGGGGATGGACATCGCGAGGATTGCCAGCATCAGCACCCAGGTCAGGGTGCCGCCGCCAACGGATATCCAACCCCATGGCAGGCGCCGAGCCGGCGGCGCGGTCTTGCGCCTGGGCACCGGTCTGGTCGCTTTACATGGCTTGCCGGACACCGACACCAAGATTCCCGTGGGAATCGATTGCAGCCGGGAAGAAGTGAGCATCGACATGGGTGTCTCCTGAAACAAAAGGAAAAGGGGACGCTTGCCAGGGCTGTTGCCTCCATTCATGGATATGTGCGCGCGCGACAGGAACCCGACAGGAAAAGAGGAAAAGCACCACAAGAATTGGAGATCGGTCCGGCGTGGCCAATAAAGCCACAGGCCCGCAACGAAAGTCGCGGACCTGCGCGTGATGGCGGAAGGCGCGCCGGTTTTTCAATCCAGCAGCGCGAATTGGTCTTCTCGATCCGCAGCCTCGTGATGATGCGAGCGCGCGCGGTGCCCGGACTGCTTGCCGTCACGGTCGAAGATCACATAGGAGTCGATCTCGAAGTAGGCATGGCCAGGCGGGTGGGTGATTCCCGCCTCGGTCAGGATTTGCTGGTCGCTCAGTTGCAAGTGATCGACGGGAGCGTCGTAGGCTCGGTCGAGCGATTGCAGGATGGTATTCGCGAGCAAGCCCTGACCGACGGTATCCGGATGGAAGCCATCGAGGGCGTACAGATTGTTGACCGTAACGCCACCAAGCGTGAGTGGCGACTGAGCGAGGTGACTCAAGCCGAACAGATCGATCACGGGAAGGTGATGCGAGGCCGCGAACGAGGCGATCTGCTGGTTGGCGGAAAGCTCGGCGGCGGTGATGGTGCTGAGAATGAAGGCGGGGGTGGTGCTGGCGTACGCAGGAGTGACGGCGACATCGGGGATGTTGCCGACGGCCAGACCGACGTCGCCGGCACTGGAGACCATGGCCACCGTGTGCTCGATGTTGCTGACGACGCTGGTCGTGTAGTGTTGCACGAACGTCTGGTAGAACAAGGGGGCGTTGCCGCCGAACAGGATCGGCAGGTCCGCGTTAAGTTCGGTGGCGAGATCGTTGGCGCCGACGATCAGCGTGGCGTAGTCCACCTTGCCCGCAGCGACGAGGCCGGCAACCGCCCCCGCCTGCACGCTGAGCACATCGCCGCTCGTCGCGCCGGACACCGCTTCGTTGAAGATCTGCACCTGGTGAGGGCGCAGTTGCTGCAATTGCTGCGTCCAGCTTTGATCGCCGGAGCGCCCGGGGAATCCCGCATAGGACGCCGACAGGCTATCCCCCATGACCGCGAGCCGCAACGACGCGGTCGGCACGGCTCGGTCCTCCAGAACTTCGACGTGAAGACGGCAGCTAGTCTTCGTGCGGTTGGCCCGCTGTGGACCCGGCGAACCGAAATTCGACGACACGGTTTTCAGCCAATCTTGCCAGAACATGATTAGGTCTCCTCGTAGCATCAGGACATTTCGGGATTGGCACGCGCCATCCCGCCGAACGTTCCCCGGAGTTTTCTCTAATGCGGCTCGCGCCGTTTGGTCGTTGAGTCGGAACCCCAAGCTGACAGGATCGCATGCAAAATGCTGGCAATGGCCAAGGAGATGATGATGCACGCGTTCAAGCCGATGAATCCCAGATCGCACTGCATGAAACACTCCACTCAGGAGACAATCCGCAGAAATTGCCGCGCTTTGTTGCTTGCAAGAGGCACGTCCAGCAATCCTGTCACCAGGGCAATGTGCGTCGCAAGATGGAACCCGACAGAAAATCCATAAGAAAAGCGCAATGCCTTCAGCAGTCCGCCATTCTCAACCCTCATGCCGGTTGTAAACGTCTGGTTGAAGCCAGAAAGCGAATTGCTGCATGCAATCGGACTGCGTCATGAGCGTGGAAGCGTCGATCAATCGCTGGCTGGCAAAGTTCAAGGCGGGAGACCAGGCCGCCGCCCAGCATTTGTGGGAACGCTATTTTCGTCGTCTGGTCGGCCTGGCCCGCAAGAAAATCCAGGGATTAGCGCGGCGCGCCGCCGACGAGGAGGATGTTGCCCTCAGCGCCTTCGCCAGTTTCTGCCGGGGCGTCGAGCACGGACGATTTCCCCGGCTCGATGACAAGGACGATCTCTGGCGGCTGCTGGTTACCATCACGGCGCGAAAGGCTTACCAGCTCCGGTTGCGCGAAGGCCGCCAGAAGCGCTCCGCCCGCGCCACCGTCGATGAGGCGGCGCTTGCGGGCAACGAAGACGCCCCCGGCATGGAACGTTTCCTCGACGCGGAACCGACGCCGCAGATGGCGGCCTTGATTGCCGAGGAGATGCAGCAGCTTCTCGCGGGCTTGCACGACCCGGAATTGCAGGCGATCGCCTCGTGGAAGCTGGAAGGCTACACCAACGAGGAAATCGCCGGCAAGCTCAAGTGCGTGCCGCGCACGGTAGAGCGGCGCGTGGCCGATATTCGCCAGCGGCTGGACGACATTCGCACGCGCTGGCTCGAAATGTCGTCCGTGGCGACGGGCGATTCCGCCGCAGCGTCCCCACCGGCGCCCGATCCTGCCCCGGACGCCTGGCAAATCGTGCTGCGTGTGACCGCAGGCCCGAACAAGGGGTGGTCCCGTTCCTTTTCTGGCCACGACACGTTAATTGTTGGCCGATCCAAGGATGCCAAATTTCGATTGCCTCCCAACGATCGCTACGTTTCACGGATTCACTTTCTGGTCGAGTTGAACCCGCCGTACTGCCGACTGATGGACATGGGAAGCCGGCACGGGACGCGCGTCAACGACGAGAAAGTCCAACGAAAGGACCTGAAGGACGGCGACAAGATTCAGGCGGGTAAGACGGTCTTTCGCATCACCATCCAGCAAGCGGGCCCGATCGCAGCGGTCGATCCTGACGCCACGCTCGCCTACTCCGGGCCTGCCTTGCCAACGCCAGTTCCTCCGCTACGCAAGCAGCAATCGTTTCCCGTAGCCAAGCCGGCGTCGTCGCTTCGGTCGCCGGCCAAGGCGTCGCCAACCCAATCGACCTGTCCGGCGTGTGACGCCTGCTCGACCGCGGCTGCCCAGGAGTTGTGCCCGGCCTGCGCCGAATCGGCTCGACAGCAGGCGCAACCGTTCGCGGGTTTCCGGATCGTTCGCGAGCTGGGTCGGGGCGGCATGGGCGTCGTCTTTCTCGCCTTGCGGCTGGCGGACCATGCGCGCGTCGCGCTCAAGCAAATTCGGCCCGCGGTGGCCGGCACGCGCGGGCAAGTCGATCGCTTTCTGCGCGAGGCCGCCATCCTGAAAACGTTGGACCATCCGCACATCGTCGCCTTTCGTGATCTCGGTCGAGGCGGGGAAGCCGACGAGTTGATCTATTTCGCCATGGAGTTCGTGCCTGGCCTGAACGGCGAGCAAGCCCTGAAAAAAGACAAACGCCTTACGATCGCCCGCGCCGTCGGGATGGTTCGGCAACTCCTGGAGGCTCTGGCCTACGCCCACGCCAAGGGTTTTGTGCATCGCGATATCAAGCCGGCCAACCTGATGATCGCGGCAGGTGACCACGTCAAGCTGGCGGACTTCGGCCTGGCGCGCGTCTACCAGGATTCCGCCCTGAGCGGCTTGACCTTGGCCGGCGACATGGGCGGCACCATGGCGTACATGCCGCCCGAGCAGATCCTCAACTACCGCCAGGCGAAGCCGCCCGTCGATCAATATTCCGCCGCCGCCACGCTCTACCGCCTTCTGACGGGCTCGTGGGTCTTTGATTTGCCGAAATCGTTTGAAGATCAGCTGCCCATCGTGCTGCAGGAACAGCCGGTTCCGATTCGGGAGCGCTGCCGCGATATTCCGAAGGAGCTGGCGGTCGTCATTCACAAGGCGCTGGCAAAGGAGCCGGGGGCGCGGTTCGCGGACGTGAGGGCATTTCGCCAGGCGCTCAGGCCGTTCGCCTCTTCGTGAATGCAAGACGGGCTTGTCCGTAATTACGGGGCGAACTTCGACCGCACGTTCTTGAGCAGCCGGGCGAAATTCGCGTTGGTGATCTCCATACGTAAAAAAGCGTAGGTCGTGCTGGCCTCCGTCTTGAGGGTGCGGCTCGCCTCGGCCAAGGGCAGGAACGGAGGATTTTCTTCCGCCCAACGCTGCAGCAGCGGCGGGAGGGCACTTTCCACTTTCTCGGCCAGCTCCTTGGCAGCCTGTTGGCCGCTTGTGGTGACGATGACTTCCAGACGGACCTTGTCCGCCAGCGTCAATGTTGCGGACATCGCCTCGACGCCTGGTGGTACGATCAGGGTTTTTTTCTTGAGCGTCTCGCCCCTGGCCATGATGTGCAGGCTAGGCTTGGCACTCGATCGTTTGCGTAGATCGGCCAACTCCGCCGGCAGTGCGCCCTTTCCGCCGGCGCCTCGTCGCAATGCGTTGTCCAGTGCCTGTTTCGTGTATGCCCCCACTACCAAGTTGTCGCTTACCAGGGCAAGATGGTAGTCGTCGATCACCAGCCTCGGCACGACGCCCGCCTTGATGGCGCCCGCTGCCTTGGCCGAGTCGTGAAATCGCTTGAAGCGACCTTCCGCGACCAGCACGACACTGTCGGGGCTGATGTCCTCGGCCGCAATGCTGATGCGATCCAGATCCTTGGCGACGTCCAACCAGTCACCGAGCTTCCGGGGCAGGTTCTGCTTTGCCAGCGCCACGGCGTTGTCGTAGCTGTCTTTGTGCGACTTGGGCCATGCGGAGCCGCGAATCTGTTCGAGGTCGAGCACCAGCAGTGTTTCGACGTTTTGCGGAATGTACCTTTCCGCAGGGAGGGCGCCCTTGCCCACGGGAAACGGCAGCTCGGGTTCCTTGATCGGATCGACCTTTTCCTGGGGCGGCGGATTGACCTTCACGATCGGCTCGGGCTTGGGGTTGTGCGGCGCATACTGCCTCACTCTGGGCGCCTTGCCCGGCCAAGGCTGCCAGGTCTTATGCCAATGCTCCGGGTTCTTCGCCTGCTTGTTGAGGTTGATCCAGGTCGTGCCGTCGAGCTGCTGGTTGGTGTCATGCTGGTCCAGCGTGAGGTTCGATAGGAGCTTGGCCCGCAAGGTCGCGTCGGCACTGCTGTCCTCGCTGGGAGGTGAGAGCGGCCAATGGTGAACCGTGGTGCCAGGCCGACGCGTAGCGGTCGTAAGCACGTGGTTGGTCAGGGCGACCGTGGACACGAGGTCGTGGTGCGGGAGCGGCGGGCCGACTTGCTTGAGCGTGGCCCGATCCCAGACGCGCGCCTGGCGATTCGATCCCGCGGTCACCAACGTTTTGCCGTCCGGACTGAAGGCGACGGCAAAGGCGCCAGTCAGGTGTTGCAGCGGATGATTCCTGCCGGTGGCCAAATCCCAGAGCTGGGCGCCCCCGGCGAAGCCGGTCAGCAACGACTTCGAATCGGGACTGAATGACGCCGACAGCACCGAATCGGGATGAGACAGCTCGACGGGGTCGGCGTTCGGGTTCTGTAGTTCGTAGACGCGAGCAATGGAATCCGTACCGCCGACCGCCAATTTTCGGCCGTCGGGAGAATAGGCGAGGGCGAACAGTTCGTTTTTTTTCTTGTCGGGGAAAGCGACCGGCACCGGTGTGCCGTCGGAGACGTTCCAGACGAAGAGCTTGCCATCCCAGCCGACGGAGGCCGCCGTGGCGCCGTCGGGGCTGAGCGCTACCCGAAAGACCATGGCAGTATGGCCGCGAAACGTGTGCAAGTGCTTGCCGGTGTTCAATTCCCAGAGATGAACCACGTGCTCTTTCGCGCCCGCTGGCCCCGTCGGCGTCAGCTCGGTGCCCGTCAGCAGCAGCCCGAACCTCTGGTCCACGGCAAGCGCGGTCACCATGCCGTTGTACTCCCCCTTCGGGTCCACGGGGAAAAGGCGCGGCCTGACGATCGCGCTAATACCTTTCCCCGTGGCGTCGCGGACCTGGACGTCGTTGCCACTCTCCACCAGTAGCACCCGCCCATCGGCGCTGGTGTTGACGGCCGTCACGATGAAGCCTCGGTACGTTGGCTCAAGCTTGTCCTGCTTCAGTTCCCAGAGTCGAGCCGTCCGCTTGGAATCGACCGTGACGAGCGCCTGCTTGGCGGGATGAAAGACGGCATGGGTCACCTCCGCGGGATGCCACAGGGTGCGGCCCACCATCTCGTGCGTGACGGCGTTCCACAAGCGCGCCGCACGATCGCGACCGGCGGTGACCAGAAGCTGCCCGTCCTGGCTGAACGCCACCGCATGGATTTCCGCCTGGTGATGAAAGGTCTTGAGCAGCTTGCGGTCGGCGACCGACCAGAGTTCGGCCTGGCCGCTCAACGGGGCGGAGCGCGCCAGCAGAATCTGTTTGCCATCGGGATGAAACGCGACGGCATGGATTTCGCCGCTGCCGGGGATGTCCCAGTCCGCGCGCTCCGTCTCCATGCTCCAGATATGGGCCGCGCCATCGGCACAGCCTATCAGGATCGCCTGGCCACAGGGGCTGAATGCCAGGCTCAAAGCGTTCTTTTCCAAATGAATCAGCTGAATCTTCGGCGTCGGGCCGTCCCATTGCCCGAGCCAGGCCCGGCGCTCGCCATCGATAAACCCGAATCGGACCGGATCGTTGGATGTTTGCGGCCCGACGGTGAGGCGCGTGATCGTCCCCTTGGGCCCCGCAGGATCAAGAAACAGCGAAACCTTCTTCGCCTGCACCTGGTGGATGCGATGATCGAAGCCGAAAAGGAGCTTCTTCCGGTCGGCGCTAAACGTCAAGAAGTTCACGGGGGACGCGCCGTTGACGGTGATGCGTTCTTCCGTGGCGCCGGCGCCGGGGGCAATCGAACGCTGCAGGATGAAGCCTGCGCCGCCGAGATAGAGCTTGTCGCCGTCCGGATGAATTGCCACCGAGTGAAGAGGCGACGGCGCTGCCACACAGACGCGCAGCGAATGCGTGGATTCCTGCCAGGCCGACAGGTTGCGGCGAATGACGCGCTGCAGATCCTCGGCGCGGGCGTCCTCGGCGATTTCGAGGCCGCGCGCGAGCCATGACAGGGCCAGGCCGGTCTCTCCTTGCTCGCCAAACATCTGGGCGCGATCCAACGTGAAGGCAGCCAGAGTGGTCTTGGTCTTGCGCTCGTTGTCCGCGGCCTTGCGTTCATTTTCCTCGGCATTCCGCTGATTCGATTGCGCCAGTTCAAGGGCGTTGCGGATGCTTTGCGCGGAGCGCGACTCCGCCACCGCGAACGCGATCGACAGCACCAGCACCGCCAGCACCAGGGCGCCGGCCAGGCCGATCGACCACGCCCGCATCGGCTCCTTCTTGCACCAGCGCTTGACACGCTCACGCATGGGCAGCGGCCGCGCTTGCGTCTCCTCCTCCTCCAGCCAACGACGCAAGTCGTCGGCCAGCTCCTGGCAAGTCGTGTAGCGCTGTTCCGGTTGCTTCGCCAGCGCCTTCAGACAGATCGCTTCCAGGTCTTCCGGAATCGCTGGCTTGATGCCGCGCGGTGGCGGAGGCGGCGTCTTCTGGGCGTGGGCGTGCAGCAACGCCGCCGGACCGCTGAACGCCGGATGGCCGACCAGCATTTCGTAGAGCACCATGCCCAGGCTGTACTGGTCGGTCGCCGCCCTGACGTTTTCCAGGATGCCTGCCGCCTGCTCGGGCGACCAGTATGCGGGAGTCCCCATGCGAACGCGCTTGATGGTCGCCTTCGGGTCGGCAAGCTGGGTCATTTTGGCATCGCCTTCTCCCCCGGGCGACGCATCCGAGACGTCATCGGAGGGATGATCGGTTTCCGCCGGCGCGCCGAGGCGGGCCGCGAGGCCGAAATCGACGAGAAAAGGGACCCGGTTCGCATCCAGCATGATGTTGCCTGGCTTGACATCTCGATGAACGATGCCCTGATGGTGCGCATAGGCCAGCGCCTCCGCCAGGCCTCGCACCAGAATGACCGACTGGCGAAAATCGAACGGCTTTTCCAGCAAGGCATCGCTCAGGCTGCGGCCCTCGATGAACGCGTAGGCGATGTAATAATGGTCGCCGTCCTGTCCGGAATCGAAAATGGGCACGATGTGCGGATGCCGGAGCCGCGCTGCCGCTTTCGCCTCGCGCAGAAAGCCGGCGACGCGAGCCGGAGTGTTCAGCGTCTTGGCCCTGGGAATCTTCAGGGCGACTTCGCGGTCGAGCACCGGATCATGGGCCAAATAGACATCGGCAAAACCGCCGCGCCCCAGCCAGACCTTGATTTGAAAGCGACCGATCGTTTCGGGCATATCCCGACCAACACGCCGGACCGCCGGCTCGACGTCGGGTATGAAGTCCACCTGCTCGGTCAGCTCGCTCGCATCGTCGACCGCGGGCTCGGCGATCGGGTAATCGCCCGTCGCGAGCTTGGCGATGAATTTGGTCCGGCAATGCCGACAACGCACCGGCAGACCCAGATAGGTCTGATTGACCCGGCCGTGAATGCCGCACCCCAGGCACGTGATCTCGATCGCCATGGATCACCTCCGCATGAATGCATGTTTTGCGCTCAACGCCAATTATCGGCGTGCACCCCAACCGCCGCAATTACCAAATTCCGATGCTGTAGGGGATATGTGCAGGAGGACCGAAAACCCGACAACAAGCCTGATTCAACCGAGATCGGCGTGCCCATCAGAAGGTTCCCTTCCACCGGCTTTTTCCGCTTGTTCTTTTCGGGCGGCTGCGGCGATCCGTTTTCCGCTTGCCGGCTCGGAATCGAGGGAGCCGAAGTTACGGTCGAAGCGTCGGCGCCCGCCGGCCGCGGACCAAGCATCTGGAACGCAACCTTGCGGACCTCGTTCGTCCAACGAACCATGGGCGGCTTGCTTACCTGATCGATGATGGCGACTTCCTCACTGGCTGCCATCGCCTTTTCTCGCCCGCGCTTCGCCGCAAGGCCGCGCACGAATGACTTCGCCTCTTCAAGCGATTTGCCTTCATACCCGACGAAGC
>JACQFG010000188.1 GCA_016200155.1 Planctomycetota bacterium
CAAATCGCCATATTACCCACGTTCCCAGGCCTTCGGCCTGGGCTGACAGAATCGGCCCTTCAGGCCGAAAAAATCCTTCACAGCGTTGCCCATGCGGGCGCCAAACGAATGCGGTTACTCCTCCGGCATCTTCCCGTGCAGCGGCACGTGGCGATAGTAGGATTGCAGCATCAGCACATTGAGGGACGTTTGCATCAAGCGTCCGCCGTCGCGGCCGAACTTGTCGGTCTTGTCGAACCAGCTGCCGGGCCCCTTGGCGTCCTTGGCATCGGCCTGGCTCTTGACCAGGCGATCGCGCATCGATTCGTTCCAGTCCTTCCAGTCAGCGCCGCCGGCGTGAAACAGCACCTGGGTGACGTAGTAATGCTGATAGCAGTCGGCGACTTTCCTGTCGGTGAGTGCCCAGTTCTTGGTCTGGTTCTTGATGGCGGTGCGGAGCCGGGCTTTGTCGGCTTTCCAGCCGTTGAGATGCTGGCGACAGAGCAGACCGATGGCGGTGCAGGTGGGGGAAGGGTTGTCGCTGCCGAGGTAGGCGTATCCTTCGGTTTTCATGTCGCAGCAGGAATCGACGAAATTCGTGGCGCCCGCCATGGTCTGCACGGGAACGACGAGGCCCGCGCGCTGGGCGGCAATGAGGGCCATGATATACCAGCCGGAAACCGACAGGTCGCCTTCCTGCTTGGGGGCATAGCGCCAGCCCCCTTGCATGTGCTGACTGGTGACGATGTACGCCACGCTGGCCTGGGCTTGATTCTTGAGAGCGGGGTCCTTGGTGATGCCGTAGGCTTCACAGAGGGCCTGCGCTGCCAGCCCGTGCTGGTAGCTGTCGCTGCTGAGATGGCCGGTCCGCTTGTCCTGGTTGCGCAGGATATAGTTGAGCCCGGCCTGGACGGCGATGCCGTAAACGGCGGCTTCACCCTTGCGCGGCGTCTTGTGCGTGTAACCGGCGGCGAGGATCGGCAGCAAGGCCATGCCGGTGGCGCCGATATCCTTTGATCCCGGTCCCTTATCGGGAAAGTTGCCGTCGAACTTCCAACGTCCGTCGGGCATCTGCTGCTTGAGCAGCCAGATGAGCCCGGCCTTTACAGCCTCCTCGGATTGCTCCGTGCCGCCGAACGCTTTCAGGGCCTTCGCCTTGTTGTCGCCGGTGCGGTTGGCGTACACCGACTTCGGCTTGTCCTTGGGCTTATCTTTTGCCTGGCCACGATCTGCGAGCATTGTCACCAGGATCAACGACGCGATTGTCAGAATTCGCATGGCGTTCATGGAAATTCCTTCCGCATATATTTTTCTGATGAGATTAGCGTGCAGACATCGTACCAAAGCTGGTTGCCGCGTCCAGCGCTTTATGCGAAAATGGCCGGATCGTAGACATCACGCTCCGCGTGATGAACCATCACGCGGAGCGTGATGTCTACGGTCCAGGAGCCCCTATGATCGACGTTTTATGTGCCGGCATCATCTGTGCGGATCACGTGTGTGCCCCGGTTGCTCATCTGCCGGCGGCCGGTGAACTCGTGATGACCGATAGCATGCTGCTCACCGTCGGCGGGTGCGCCGCCAACGCGGCGGTCGATCTCGCCAAGATGAACGTGCGCGTCGCCATCGCCGCCCGGCTCGGCAGCGATGTCTTTGGCCACGTCGTCACCGATATCCTGCGCGATGCCCAGGTTGATGTGTCGTGCCTGAAGATCAGCGCCGGCGTCGATACCAGCCAGACGCTGCTCATCAATGTGCAAGGTGAAGACCGCCGGTTCATCCACACCTTCGGCGCCAATCGCGACTTCCGCGCGCGTGACATTCCGCTGCCGCTTCTCGATCGGGTCAAGGTCCTCTATCTCGGCGGCTACCTGGTGATGCCCGGCGTGACGCAGGACGAGTTGGCCCCCGAGTTCGCAGCGGCCCGGGCGCGCGGCGTCAAGACGGTGCTCGATATCGTCGTGCCGGCCAAGGGCGAATACCTGTCGCGCTTCGATCGCTTGCTGCCGCACGTCGATGTGTTTCTGCCCAACAATTACGAAGCGGAAGTCATCACCGGCGAAAAGGACCCGCTCAAGCAAGCGGACGTCTTTCAACGGCTCGGCGCCGGCACGACGATCATCACCATGGGCGGGCAGGGGGCCGTCCTTGTTCAGAAGGACCTGCGGTTGCGATCCGGCGTCTATGCGGTGCCATTCGTCGATCCATCGGGCGGCGGCGATGCGTTCGACGCGGGCTACATCTGCGGCCTGCTCGACGGCAAGGGCCCGGAGGACTGCCTGCGCATCGCCAGCGCGTTGGGGGCGAGCTGCGTGCGCGCGATCGGCACGACGCCGGGCGTGTTCACGCGGGTGGAGTGCGAAGCGTTCCTGCGCGATAACGAATTGAAGATTGAACGGATTTGAACGGTTCACGTTTAGCGCTCGCGCGGCGCCACGCGAACGCTAAACGTAAACCGGTCACTTCGCCGCCGACGCGAACAGCTGCACCTTGCTGGCGCTCCAGCGTGGTTGCGGCTCGGTCGCCAGCTTGCAATAGGTGCCGACGCATTCGGTGTCGTTGATCACTTGCATGTGCGTTCCGTCCAGGCACACGCATGGCACGCCCTGGCTCTTCAGCTCGGACGTCCATTGCCGATCGCGATGGACTGCGCCGTCGCCGTTCTTGTGCGACGGGCAAGCGACCACGGTGACGAAATCGACCGACGTCGGAATACTCTTGTTCTGCCGGCTCTTCAGCACCACATCGCGATGGCTCGGCGACAGCGACTCGACGAACTTCGCCTGGTCCTTGGGCACTTGCAGGAAGTTGACGGCGAGGCCGGCGAGCTTGGCGCCGCCGTTGGGCGTGGCGACCTGAATGACGCGCGTCACGCCGGCGCCGGGGTTTTCCTCGACGAAGTGCCGGGCGATCAGTCCGCCGGCGCTGTGGCCCAGCAGCACGATCTCGCGATAGCCGAGCTTCTTGACCTTTTCAATCGACTCACGTAGCTCGTGGTACGACGCGATCTCCTCGACCGGAGCGGTCTGGGCGTAGGCGATCGAAAAGACGTCAGCGTGGTGCGACAAGCACTTGACGAGCGTACTGGTGCTGCCTTGCCAGTCGACGAAGCGCGGCGTTGCAGCCGATGCGCCGTCGTCGCGCAGGTCGAGGCCGGGCAGCAGGATGATCGCTCGGCTCTGGTCCTTGCTGCGCGTCAGTTCGTTGGCGCTGTGCGGCCCCGGGAACGGCTGCATCAGCGTCACGCGCGGCTCACTGCGCGACGTGCCGTCCGTGCGAACGGCCAGGCGCAGGAACTTCACCTGGCCGAACTGAAGGATGAAAGATCCCTTATCGATAAGCCCCTGCGTGAGGGTGACCGACCTGGCCCCGATCAGATCGTCGTACTTCAGGTCCTTGTCCCAGACCTCGATCTTGATCTTCTGGCCGGCCTTCGCCTTGACGATGTCCTCGTTCCAGATCGGACCCAGCGTGTCCCAGCGGATGCCGGTCTCGCCGTAATCGGCCTGGGCGCCCGTCGAGTCATAGACCCACGCCTTGACGTAGGGGTCCGGCAGCGCCTTCGTGCCGACGAGCGGGAAGTCCCAGGCGGCGCCGTTGGCCTTCGTCGGCAGAATCGTTGCGGACTTGACGACCAGCACAACAGGATCGGCGACGGCCTGCGACGTGAACAGCGCGACGGCGGCGACGATTGCAAGGACTTTGCTCTTCAGCATGGCGTCAGTCTCCGCGAAGTGATGCAAGGGGGAGGCGGCACGGAGCCCACTTGCATGGTAGCGCACCAGGGCAGGTTGTCAAGTGTTTACGTACCGGGCGGCTATCAGGAGTTCGTTCCTCGAGCCGCGGGATTTTAACAACGTTGGGAAGATTTCGGTTCGTGGATTGGCCAGCACCCCGTGGTGCGGGCGGCTCGCCTGCACGACTTTGGCGTGTGGCCGCTGTTGTGCTGGCGAGCCGCCCCCACCACGGGGTGTTCACGGCCGGCCGTGGCATCATCCGCGCAAGCCGTAAGACTGTCACGACCTTTGCCGAGGATACCGGCAGCGGGAAAAACCTTCTGAAAGAAGCAGCACAAATTTGCTCAAGAAACGAACAAGGCGCATGATGGTGATGAGCGGTTTCCCCTCGCGAAGTCGGGAGCGCTCAGGGGGATCATCCGGAACCGTCAACAGAAGAGGATCTAGCGATGTTGCGTCTTCGTTTGGCTTTCTTCGCCGCGGCGAGCGGCGTGTTGTTCACGTTGTCGGGATGCTGCGCGTTCTGCGAAGACGGCCGACTCTTCCCGCGCCTGCTCCCCAACCATCGGGCGCTGCATTCGCCGCGCCACGGCGACTGCGAGTGCATGCACCAGGGCCATCCCGCCATGATGGAAGGCGTCGTGCAAGGTCCGGTCCTGACGCCGCCGAACTTCCCGGGGCAGCCGACCATGATCCCGTCGATCACGAACATCCCGGCCAACCAGCCGCCGCAGGTCTTCAAGGTCCCGCAGGCCCAGACGACGCCGTACACGCCGTGATCGAATCGAATCAACCCCGCCGGAGCGAGGTTCGCCGCATTGTCGGCTGAGCCTCGCTCTGCGTGCGTTTACAGCATCCATCACGGCGCCGTCCATGTCACTTTGTGCCCGTGTTTCTCGACGTTCCCCGCCGCGTCCTCCGCGTGCGCCTCGATGCGAATGCTCACGCGCGGCCGGTCCAGCGTGATCTCCCACTCGGCGAAGTTCGGCCGCGTCGCTTTCGCGGGTTCGCCGTTGACGAGCACCTTCGTCACGGTGCCGTTGTCGCTCGTTGTGCCGCGCACCAGCAATTTGTCGTTTTTTTGCAGGACGTGCGTGATGACGGTGATCGGCGGCAGGTCGTCCACCGGCTGCAGCGGCTTGCGTTCGCCGAGCGTTGGTCGGCCTTGCGGTTCGAAGGCGTACATCAGGTTCTGCGGGACGTCCTTGAAGTTGATGCTCGCATAGGCGTGCTTGTTGTAGACGGGCCGCCAGATGCCGTACTCGGCGTTCTGGATGTCGAGGTTTTCGATGAGCACGCACGGGGCGACGGGGTGGATCGCCCAGTGGACGTTGTAAGCCTTGAAGTTCTTGATGAGGAAGGGGTGCTTTTCGTCCGGGCCGACGTCGCCGACATTGGGGGGGCCGAACGGGACGCCGCCGCCGAGGTTGAAGCCGTGGCGGCGCTGGCAGTGCGTGACGTTGTCCTCGAAGCGGACGAACGGCAGCGTGCGGATGTCGACGCGCGCCTTCGTGCCGTCGGGCCGCATCACGTTGAGCTTCGGATCGAAGTCGGGCGTCTTGGCGGCCTGGAAGAAGTAGCCGTACTCGTCGCACTCGGCGGCCACGTTGTTGATGAAGCTATTGTGGCAGTTGGCCCACCAGAACCCGGCGCCATCGTTCTTGTCGAAGGGGATGATCTGCCTGGGCAACGGCTTGGTGTTGTAGGCCTGGACGGCGAGGTTGCGGTCGAGGACGTTGAAGACCTCGGTGCCGTCTTCGAGAAAGAAGCCATGGCCGAGGCTTTGATAGCCGACGCAATCGCGGACCACGATGTAGTTGGTGCCGTGGATCGTCAGCCAGCGATTGCCGGAGTCCCAGAAGGAGGCGCCGATGACGGAGCTGCCGCGCATCGAATCGCCGCACTGGTGATAGTGCAGGTTGTAGCGGCCGAGGACGCCGGGCATGCCGAGCTGGCGGAACTCGGCATAGCTGATCGAGCCGGCCGAGCCGTGATGAATCATCGTATGCCCCCGGCCATTGCGCGGGTCGGCCGATTCGATGACGACATTGCGGCTCAAGTTCGCGACCTCGCCGCGGTAATCGCCGTCGCCGCGATGTTCGAACCACAGGGCCTTGTCGAGCGTGATCTTCGTGCCGGCAATCGCCTTGATGATGCGTTCCTCGGTTTCAGTGCTGTCCTTGGTGCTGGGGCGGAAGGTTTTCTTCACCTTGATCTGCCGGGTCGTCGCCGTGAGGATGACGCGATCGCCGGGCTTCCAGCCGGTGACAGGTTCGGCGAGCGTGATTTCGGTGGCGTCCTTCCTGGCGGTGGCGCCGAGTTTGACCCAAGTGCGGCTCATCGGGGCGCCGTGCAGGTCCATGCCGCCGCCGCAGCAGACGATGGCCGGGCACGAGAGCGGATCGTGTCCCTTGACGTAGTGCAAGCGAATGAGCGCGGTGTGCTTGGCGTCGATGGGGAGGCCCGGCGTGCCGACGAGCAGCACCCCCGGCGGGAAATCCTTGGCGTCGGCGCCGGGAGCGTCGCAGTCGAAACCGTTCTCGGTCGCATCGTTGCCGGCCTGGATCTTGACGAGGCCGACGTTGAGCGTCGTGTCCTTGTCATGGGCGAACGTCAGGATGCCGGCGACGTGAAGGAAGCGGATCACGTCGTCGGATTTGACGTCATAGACGACGCGATGGCCGGGCGCGACTTGCACGCGTGCGCCGGCGCCGGGGACCTTGCCGCTCTCCCAGGTAGCCGGGCTCGACCACGGCCCGCTCTTGGCGGAGCGGATCAGCTTGGTCTCCTTGGGAGCATCCGCCGACGCAAATGGCGTGACGGCCAGAATCGCGAGCAGAGTAAGCAGCCTAGTCATCGTGGAGGTCCTCTGGGGCATCAATTTCCAGCCATTGTGAAGCATGGAAGCTCGGATGTCAACGCGCACTGGACTAGACGGATCTCACGCAAAGGCGCAAAGGCGCAAAGTAGAAAAGACTCAAGTTGTCTGCATTGCGCCTTTGCGCCTTTGCGCCTTTGCGTGAGATTTCTGAGTACTCAGGACCGTGCGACCTTGCGGCGCAGCCAGCCGCGCGGGTGATGCGAGATCAGGAACTTTCGCGAGCGTTCCTCGTCGACCTCGAAGTCGGCCGTCGTCTTCAGGAAATCCTCGATCGCTGCCAGCGGCCCCGGTCGGCCATCGGCGAAGCGCGGCAGCGTGTCGATGACGCCGTCCTGCACGAGCAGGTAGCTGCCGGGCGTCACCAGCGGGGCGTACGCGGCCAGCTCGGCACGCACGTGGTCCGTGCGGTGATCGCTGTCGAGAGTGACCACGATCGGTCCGGTCGTCTTCGCGGCGATTTCGCGGACCGTCTCGACGATGGCGGGCGAAATCGAACTGCCGCTCAGAAACGTGATGCGCGGATGGGTAATGTCGTGCAGTTTTTCGACGTCGATGGTGACGACGTTGCCGTGGCCCATCAGGTCGAAGAGGTGGGCGAAGAAGAGGGCCGAGCCGCCGCGGTTGGTGCCGGTCTCGACCAGCAGGGCCGGCTGGATCTCGGCGATCGTTTCCTGCATGACCCACAGGTCGAGCACGTTCTGCCAGACCGGTCGTCCGAGCCAGGTGACGTGGCCGAAGTTGTCGGTCTTGTCGATGAGGTCGCCGAAAAACCACGCCGGCACGCGCGGCTGCAGAAAGCGGCGATAGAGGCGCTGTGCAATCCTTGCGTGCATGAGGCAATCTCGTTGTTCGCGGCG
>JACQFG010000189.1 GCA_016200155.1 Planctomycetota bacterium
CAGTCGTCCGACAGCAATCGCAGGTCGACGCCGGGCTCCGAGGCGCTCAGCCGATCCGCCACTCCCGACGACATCGCGATCGGCAGCATCAGCGCCGTCAGCAACGAAAAGCCGACCATCATCCGCACGAAGGAGGTAGTTTTCATGAACGTGTTTACGTCTGACGACTCGAGAGTTGCGCTGGTCCTTCCGACCATTATCTGCTGGAACAATCGATTTGTCTTGCCCAAACCAGCAGAAACGCGCCCGGAATTCCTTCGCCGACCGTTGCTATCGGCACAACCGTTTGATTCGCTCTATCGTAGCCGCAAGCTGCAGTGTCGTAGCCGCGTTCGCCAGAACGCGGGGGCAGAACGCCCACGAACACCCGCGTTCTGGCGAACGCGGCTACGAATCAACTGCTCAGGCGCTTTCAAAGAAATAACTGGTCCACTTGGGATCACGCTCACAATGCGAATCACGAAAGCACGAAATTACGAAAACACGAAAGTAATTCAGACGAATCAATTTCTCTCAGCCTTCTTTCGTGATTTCGTAATTTCGTGCTTTCGTGATTCGCATTTGGCATAGCCGTCGTGAACGGGTGGTGGTGGACCAGGCAATTACTTTAATGCGCCTCAGCAACTCATGAAACGGACATCTAGCTCGCAAGCTGGCAGCTTGCGGCTACGAAAAAAGCCGTGAGTGAAATCTCACGGCTTCATCGTCGATTGGACAAGGTTTTCAGCTGGGCACGACGATCTGGCGAATCTTCACCGACGTGTACGGCTGGCGATGCCCCTTGAAGCGGCGTTGGTTCTTGCGGCGCTTGAAGTGCTGGACGTAAACCTTCGTCGACGGAAAATCGACGACCTCGCCGACCACGCTGGCCCCGGCAATCACCGGCTGGCCGATCTTCGTGTCGGTGTCCTGCTGGCACAGCAAAACGCGGTTGAACTCGATGTTGGCGCCGATCTGCACGTCGCGATAATCGACCTTGACGACGTCGCCTTCCTGCACGCGATACTGGCGGGCCCCGTCTTCGAAAACTGCATACATGTGAATTGTTTCCTGTTCCCGGTTCTTTCAAATCAGAATGTAATTGTTGAGGGTGTAGTATACGAAGCCGATGCGCGACTGTCCACTCGCACAAAATCCAACCAACCACGGATCTCACGATTAACACGGGTGGGAACGAAAACAAAATCACCGGTTCCTATCCGTGTTATCGGTGAAATCCGTGGTTGGTTCCATTGTGTTTGCATGTTCACCGTTCGGATCGCATCGATAAGGATTTCTGTGCCGGTCGTGCCGGCAGCGCGAATCTTGAGCTATGCTTGGGACATACGGAACTTGTGAACAGTGCTCCCGGGGGCGTCATTGCTCTTGCGACGATCAACAACTTCGCCGACGCGGTGCTGCAAAGCCAGCTGCTGGATGCCCAGCAATGCGCCGACGTGCAGCGGCTGCAAACCAGCATTCCCGGCATGCGCGAGCTTGCCCAGGAGTTGCTGCGCCGCGATTGGCTCACCGCATACCAGGTCAACCAGATCGCCCAGGGGAACGGCAGCGCCCTCAAGCTCGGGCCGTTTGTCCTGCTGGAACGCATCGGCGAAGGCGGCATGGGGCAGGTGTTCAAGGCGCGCCAGACGATGCTTCAGCGCGTCGTTGCCTTGAAGGTCATCCGCAAGGAATGCCTGCACAATCCGAAAGTCATCAAGCGCTTTCAGCGCGAGATCCGCGCCGCCGGCCAGCTGAGTCATCCGCACATCGTCCGCGCCTATGACGCCGACCAGATCAACGGCGCCTACTACATCGCCATGGAGTACATCGACGGCGTCGACCTGAATCGGCTCGTCAAGGAGAACGGGCCGCTCGCCGTCGATCAGGCGTGCGAGTACATCCGCCAGGCCGCGTTGGGATTGCAGCACGCCTTCGAGCGCGGCATGGTCCATCGCGACATCAAGCCGGCCAACCTGCTCGTCACCCGCGCCGTCGCCAGCGATCGCCGACGTTCGAGCGGCCTGATCCAGCGGCCGCTCAACCTGGACGCCCGCCGTAGCAGCAGCGTGTTGCCTCGCGTCGATTTGGCCGAGCATTATCCGTGGGGCATCGTCAAGATTCTCGACATGGGGCTGGCACGCTGCACCGATCCGCTGACGGGGCAGGCCGGCACGCATCTGACGCAGATCGGCACCGTGATGGGCACGCCGGAATACATCGCCCCGGAGCAAGCCCGCGACTCGCACACCAGCGATGTCCGCGCCGATCTGTACAGTCTGGGCTGCACGCTCTATTTTCTGCTGACCGGCCAGCCGCCGTTCCCGGTCGGCACGCTGACCGAGAAACTGCTGCAACATCAACTCGACGAGCCGCAGGCCGCAGGTCCGGTGCGTCGCAAGCGTTTGCTGGCATGGAAGGGGACGCAAGGCCCGGCCAACGTCAGCAAGGAAATGCTGGAACTGCCGACGCAGGTCGAGCAGGTGCTGAGCCGGCTGTTGGCGAAGCGTCCCGAGGATCGCCATCAAACGCCCGCCGAACTGGCGAATGAACTGCAATCGATCGTCACTCAATTGGCCGCGGGAACGCTGCCGAAGCTGCCGCCGCCTGCGCGGGCACAGGTTCCTGTGGTCGCGCTGGTACCGGATGACGAAGTGATGCTGGCGGATTCGACCGCGGTGCTGGTGCCCATTATTCAGGCTCGTCCGCAACCGGAGCGATCCAAGCGATTTGCCGCCTTGATCGCGCTGGCGCTCGCGTCGCTGGGCGGGTTCGTGTGCATCGCCTTGGTAACGGTGATCGCGGTGATGATGACCCGCGGCAGCCGAACGCAGGCGGGTGTGATCGAACCCGACCCGCCGGCGAAAAAAAGCTCCAAGAAATAAATCTGCGCATCCCGTGGTGCGGGCGGCTCACCTGCACGTCCCCTCAGTCGACGAGCGACATGCAGGCGAGCCGCCCGCACCACGAGAATTCCACGCACCCGGCCGGGCTCTCAGTGTTTACGCCGCGCGCCTTTCCTCGGCCTGCATTGGGCCAACATTCAACGTCGATCGCACCGCATACGCCCGCTTGCCCTGGCTTTCAAAATAGGTGCGCGTCATCAATTCGCCGAGCAGGCCCGTCGAGATGAATTGCACGCCGACCAGCTCCAGCATCACGCTCAGGTGCAGGAGCGGATTGCGGATCATCGAGGTGCCGTCCATCCACTTGATGCCGACGGTTGCCAGGAGACAGATCGCGCCCAGGAACATCGCGAACATGCCCGCCAATCCCATCACGTGCATCGGCCGAGTCATGTAGGTCTGCATGAACTTGACGGTGATCAGATCGAGCATGACGCGAAACGTGCGCGTGATGTTGTACTTCGTCTGGCCGGCCGTGCGCGGATGATGCTGCACCGGGACCTGCGTGAACGTGGCCCCGGCATGCTGTACGAGGACCGGGATGAAGCGATGCATCTCGCCGTAAAGCGACAGCGATTTCGCGAGGTCCTTCTTGATCGCGCGCAGCGTGCAGCCCATGTCCTTGATCGCCACACCCGTGACGGTGCGGATCAGCCAGTTGCCGAGCGTGCTGGGCAGTGTGCGATTGACGAAGGTGTCCTGACGATGGGCGCGCAGGCCGAAGACGGCATCGTAACCGCCTTGCCGTAGCGTGTCGACGAGCATCGGGATGTCGGCCGGATCGTTCTGCAAATCGCCGTCCATGGTGACGATGACGTCGCCGTCGGCAAAGTCGATGCCCGCCTGCATGGCCGCCGACTGCCCGAAGTTGCGCCGCAGCCGCACGACCTTGACGCGCGCATCGATGGCCGCCAGCGCCTGCAATTCAAGGTGCGAGCCATCGGTGCTGCCGTCGTCGACGAGCACAATCTCATACGATTGCAGATTGCAGATTGCAGGTTGCAGATTGTCTGACTTTTCAATCTGCAATCTGCAATCTGCAATCTGCAATTTCCCATCAAGGGCCGCACTGATGCGCTCATGCAGCCTTTTGATGTTGTCCTTCTCGTCCTTGATCGGAATCACGATCGACAGGTCCATCGTTCCCATCCTTCGCAGGGTCGGCTGTCATCTCCGCCTTCGGATACGCGCCGAACAAGTACACCAGGCCGCCCAATAAGCTCACAGCGACCTGGACGGCAAACCACAGAAAGGCCAGCGTCTTCGCGGAATCCTCGTGAATTCCCAGAGGCGCCAGGAACACCACCGTGCCCACCTCGCGCACGCCCATGCCGTTGACGCTGATCGGCAACAGCGTCAAGAGCGACACCATCGGGCCAAGGATGGCGTAGTAGGCGAACGGGATGTCGAGGCCGAGCGCCATGCCGATGAGCCCGACGCTGACCACGCCGATGAGCTGCACGAGGATCGACATCACGGTCGCCTCGGTGATGACCCTGGGATGGCGCAGCAGCTCGAACATCGTTCCCAGTTGCTCGCGGCGCTGCGGCGGCAACCTGATCCAGCGCTGCACGATCGGCAACGACGCCATGCCCAGCACCGCGCCGCCGGCGACGCTCCAGACGGCAAGGGAAATCCAGCCCGGCAATGCGATCGGCGATGCCAGAACGCCGACGCACGCCACCGCGATCAGCACCAGCAGCCCGTTGATTCGCTCGAGAAAGACGCTCGCAAATGCCGCCAGCTTGCGCCCCGTCTTGCCGTCGAGATACCACACGCGCACCACGTCGCCGCCCACCGACGTCGGCAGCGACAGGTTGAACCACATGCCGATCAGATAATACGCAAAATATTGCGACAGCGAACGCTCGAAGCGCAGCTCCCGGGCGAAGAGCTGCCAGCGCCGGGCGCTCAGGAACTGCCCGAGCACCAGCACGCCCGCCGCTGCCGCCCACAGCCAGACGTTCAGGTTCGCGAACTTGTCGCCGACGACGCTCCAGTCGGTGCGCCAGGCGATCACGGTCAACAACAGTGCGCTTATGGCAATGCGAATGTATTTACTCACGGATCGCTAACTCCTCTTCCCACAGTTCCGAGCCGGTCTGATGAAACCAGCAATGTCCTTCTTCGATCATGTCCACTTGCAGCCGATAGTTGCCCTTCGCCGCGATCGGCGCCACGATCAGCACCACCTGAATCTTCTCGCCAGGCTGCACCAGCGCGTCGAGCATTCCCGCTCGACCTTCGTCGATCACGTTCTGCGTTTCGTTGATCACCTTGTAGGTAATGTGATAACCCGCCGTCTTGAGCGGCCGAAACTGCCAGGCGGTGGTGCTGGTGTTGCGGACGACGACGTTGTACTCCAGCGACTTGCCGACGCGCGGCACGTCGAAGAGCCGTTCGACCTTCTCGAAGTGAGCGTCGCACCAGCCGCCGCGGTATTCATTCAGGATCCAGTGCCGCAATCGCGCCGGCGCATGGGTTTGCTGCGTCTGTGCAAGCCAGTCAGCGTAGAGCTGCATGAAGCGATCGAGCATCGTCGTTTTGCCGATGGGAATATGACCGTAACGCATGCTGAGCTGGCGCTGGGCGTCGTCGTAGGATTTGTCGTCGAGCAGAAGCTCCGCGACCATCGCGGCAATGCCCGTGCGGTCGGAGCCATGCCGGCAGTGCACGAAGATCGGCGTCTCGGCGCGGTCGAGCACGTCGATCAGAAGACGAAGCTCGTGGCGCGAGGGCAGGTGCACTGCCGAGAAGCAAACGTCCTCGAGGTTGACGCCCAGCCGTTCGCAGGCCGCCGCCTCGGCGATGTACCATGCGTCGGGCCAGCAACAGCCGCGTACGTTGAGGACGGTACGGATCTTGTATTGCTGAACGAGAGCTTCGAGTTTCTTGGCCGACGGCTGGGCGCCGCGATAGAGCTTGCCGGGGATGACTTCGTGAACGTTGCCGGCAAAGAGGACGCAGCCGATCTCCCAGGCCGGCCAAGCGAGGAGCGCGGCCGCGCCGACGTAGATCAGCAGACGCCAGCGGAAACGTCGGGATGAGGATGGCGGAGCGTTCGGCTCCGTGGCCGTTGCGTGCATGGGCATCCTTGCTGGGCAGAGGCGCGCATCCATTGCGTGCGAAGGGATATTGCCAAAATTCGCGTGCCGAGGATAGGTCGGTTTTGAGGCGCCGGTGACCTAACATTCGTTGCGCAAAATACCCCCACACACTCCCTGCGCAACGAATCCGGTCATACCTTGTAATACGAACGTGAAAAACGATGGTTTTCTGAAGGTCCGGAGCCAACATTCGTTACATCGAGTACGTCGAGCACATCATCCTGGCTTACCGAGATCATCCAAATCTCGCAGGGCCCGCTAATTTACTTGATCAACACGATGTCCCTTTTCGTGCTGTCGACAATCGCCAACAACTCACCTTGCTCTGCGACGGGAATCTGGAACTTGGCGAAGCAGTCGCGCAGGTCTTGCAAGAACACCTGCCATTCGGACTCGGTGATGTCAAGGTGCGCATGCGAGTCGTGCATCGATTTGCCGGTGTATTTCTGCGGTCCACCGGTGGCCCAGCAGACCATCTCGGTGACGAGATACTTGAAGCCTGCCGGCGGAACATTGTGGTGGGCCTCGTCCACCTTGGGATTGGCGTTGAGTTTGGGGTTGGCCATGATGCGGTCGATGAAGTCATCGACCACGGTCGCGATGGCATAGACGCCGCCGAGGCGGTCGTAGAGGGGTAGAACGGAAGACATGATTGCACCGTGGGTATTCCCGCTTGCGTTTAGCGTTCGCGTGGCGCCGCGCGAACGCTAAACGCAAGCCGGTCAAATCTGATACGCAATCTCACTCCGTTGATGATACTGTTTCGCGAGATCCTCGAGCGTGATTTCCGCCAGGCGGCGTTGCTCGCGGTCCTGGGCTTCGAGCAGCACCTCGCTGACCACCTGCACGATTGTCGTCGCGTACAACCCGCTCAGGGCCGACGGCGCCGGCGGCGGCGGCTGATCGATCGCGTGCACGATCTCCGCCACGCTGATGTCGCCCGGCGACCGGGCGAGCAGATATCCCCCCGTCGCGCCGCGCGTGCTCTCGACGAGGCCGGCCCCCTTCAACTGCAACAGGATCTGCACGAGGAATCGCTGCGAGATGCCGTGCTTGTCGGCAATGTGCTTGAGGTGCACCGGGCTGCGGTCGGTGCCGCTGCAGGCGAGATCCACCATGGCAACGCACGCATACTGAGCTTTGGCTGACAAACGCATAAGCACATTCCTCGCGTGGCGAGCCACGGGGTTTATCCCCGTGGAATTGAGCTCGTAGGGTGGGTCGAGGTACTCCGAGGCCCACCGGCCCTGCCGAATAGCGAGTCGGAACGGTGGGCCTCGGAGTACCTCGACCCACCCTACGCGTCTTCCGCTACATGGTGCGCTCGCAAGTCAGATGCCGCTGCCGTCCTGATGTTCGACGACGTGCAGTCCGCACTCTTTCTTGCCGGTGCCGCGCCATCGGCCGGCGCGTTCGTCCTCGTCTGCACCGACAGGGGCGGTGCACGGCCAGCAGCCGATGCTGGGATAGCCACGGTCGTGCAGCGGGTTGTAGGGCACGTCGTTCTTGGTGATGAAGTTCCAGACGTCCTTCTTGGTCCAGTGCAGCAGCGGGTTGATCTTGACGAGATCGAACTTGGCGTCCCATTGCACGACCGATGCCTGAGCGCGATCGCCAGTCTGGTCCTTGCGAATCGCACTGATCCACGCCTCGTAACCGACGATGGCCTTGCGCAGCGGCGCGATCTTGCGGTCGAAGCAGCACTGGTCCGGGCGGATGACGTAGAGCGGGCCACCGTGCTCCTCCTCGTACTCCTGAACGGTCGATTCCGCGCGGACGTATTCGACCTCGATGCCGTACTTTCGCTTGATGCGTTCGCGCAGCTCCAGCGTCTCGGCGAACTGGTAGCCGGTCTCGAGATTGAAGATGCGCACCCTCGGCTCAATCTCGGCGAGCATGTGGATGATGCAGTTTCCTTCAGGACCGAACGCGGTCGCCATCGTCAGCTTGGGATAGAATGTATCGACCGCCCACTGGAGGATCGCCTGCGGGCTTTGACCGTCGAGTTTCGCGCAAGCGTCAGCGATTTGCGTTGCAGAAAAATGTGGCTCTGACATCAACCTTGACCCTGTGAAATTATCGATAACCAATATTATCATCATAATAAGGTATTCGTTAACTCCAAACAAGGCCAGTTGTTACGGATTCGTCATCATGGTGCGCATCGGCGGCATTATCCTGTGCGGCGGGCAGAGCAAACGGATGGGCAGACCCAAAGCCTCGCTGCCGTTCGCTGATGAAACGCTGCTGCAACGCGTGGTGCGGCTATTGAAGGAAGCGGTATCGCCGCTGGTCGTCGTCGCGGCGCGCGATCAGCAACTGCCGACCTTGCCCGGCGACGTCGAAGTCGTGCGCGACGAGGAAGAGGGCCGCGGTCCGCTGCAAGGCTTGGCAGCGGGACTGACGGCGCTTGTGGGGCGAGTTGATGCAGCATATGTTTCTGCTTGTGATGTGCCGATTCTGCAGCCCGCGTTCGTTCGCCGCATGATCGACCTACTCGGCGTACATCAGATCAGCGTGCCGAAGATTGACGGCTTTCATCATCCTCTCGCGGCGGTTTATCGACTCGACGTACTGGACATCGTGAAGAACCTGCTCCACAAAAATCGCCGCGCGGTCCAGGCGCTGTTCGACGAAGCCGATACGCGGGTCGTCAGCGCCGCTGAGCTGGCGGACGTCGATCCGACTTTCGCGAGCTTGCGCAACCTGAACACGCTGGAGGATTACGAGAAGGCGCTGCGCGACGGCATTTAGCCCGCCATTTATGGCGGGCATCCCGGCGGTGTATTTGTGGCATACCATTCCAATGGTGTGGTTCCACCACGCACACCATTGGAATGGTATGCCACAAATGGCGGGCTATATGGGGTTGCCGGCGGTAAGATAACCCGCGCCATGAGCGACACCCTGTCCGGCACCATCGAGCGCGTCACCTTTCACAATCCGGAGAACGGGTTCGTCGTCCTGCGCGTCGAGGTGCGCGGCATCCGCGGGCCCGTCAGCGTCGTCGGCCAGACGCCGCGCGCCGTCGCCGGCGAGTTCGTCGAGGCGGCCGGCAAGTGGACCGACGATCCGGAGTTCGGCAAGCAGTTCAAGGCCGATAGCTTGCGCGTCCTGCCGCCCAGCACCGCCGAGGGCATCGAAAAATATCTCGGCTCCGGCCTGATCAAGGGGGTCGGCCCATCGACCGCGGCCAAGATCGTCGCCGTCTTCGGCGCCCGCACGCTCGACGTCATCGACGAGAGCCCCACCTTTCTCAAGCAGATCAAGGGCATCGGCGCCAAGCTCATCACGCGCATCCGCGAGAGCTGGCGGCAACAAAAAGCCGTTCGCGACATCATGGTCTTCCTGCAATCGCACGGCCTGGGGGTCGCCCACGCTTTCCGCATCTACAAGACCTATGGCGACACCGCGCTCGACGTCGTCAAGGCCAACCCGTATCGCCTGGCCGACGACATCTGGGGCATCGGCTTTCAGACGGCCGACGAGCTGGCGTTGAAGCTCGGCTTCCAGCAGCAAGCGTTGCCGCGGGCTCAGGCGGTCTTGCGCTTTGTGCTGCAAGAAGCCAGCCGCGACGGGCATTGCGCCTTGCCCGAGGAAGCCGTCTGGCAGCAAGCCGAGCAGCAGACCGGCATACGCGTCGACGTCCTGCGCGAGGCAAGCCGTGCTCTCATCGACGAGAAGGAGCTGATTCGCGAGACCGAGCATGCGCCGCAGCCGTGGCTCTATTTGCGTCGTATGTTTAATGCGGAAATCGGCGTCGCCGATCGGCTGCGCACGCTGTGCAAGGGCGCCCATCCGCTGCCGGAAGTCAAGCTCGATGCCGCGCTCGGCTGGATCGAGAAGAAGATGAATCTGACGCTGGCGCCGACGCAGCGCGAGGCGATCCGCCAGGCGGCGACGCAGAAAGTCCTCGTCATCACCGGCGGGCCCGGCGTCGGCAAGACCACGCTCGTGCGCGGCATCCTCGAAATCTTCCTCGCCAAGGAACTTCGCGTCGCTCTCTGCGCTCCGACCGGACGGGCCGCCAAGCGCCTCGCCGAATCGACCGGGGAGTCCGCCAAGACGATTCACCGCCTGCTCGAGTTCGACCAGCGCGGCCCCCAGCGCGACGCCGAGCATCCGCTCGAAGTCGACTTGCTGATCGTCGATGAAATGTCGATGGTCGATATCGTGCTGATGAACCATCTCCTGCGCGCGCTACCCGCTTCGGCATGCGTCATCCTCGTCGGCGACGCGGATCAGCTTCCGTCGGTCGGGCCGGGCACGGTGCTTGCCGACATTATCGCGTCGAAGGCGGTCCCGGTCGTGCGGCTCACCGAGATTTTTCGCCAGGCCCAGGAGAGCGGCATCGTCCGCGCCGCCTATCGCATACACGACGGCGACTTGCCCGAGTCGGACCGCCCCCCCACCCCCAACCCCTCTCCCCCCGAGAACAGGGGGAGAGGGGAGAAGGCGCTCAGCGATTTCTACTTCATCGAGGTCGAATCGCCGGCCGTCATTACCGAGCGCATCGTCGCCATGATTCGCGAACGCATTCCGGCACGCTTCAAGCTCGATCCCTTCAACGACATCCAGGTGCTGACGCCGATGAACCGCTCCGACCTCGGCGTCAAGGCGCTCAACCTAAAGCTGCAAGCGGTGCTCAATCCCGCCGAGGCGCAGGAAGGCCCGGACGTCGCGCGCTTCGGCTGGTCCTTTCGGCTCGGCGACAAGGTGATGCAAACTTCGAACGACTACCAGAAGGACGTCTTCAACGGCGACATCGGCCGGGTCCGCAAGATCAATCTCGATGATCAGGAACTGACAGTCGATTACGATGGCCGATCCGTGGTTTATGAATTCGACGAGCTGGACGAATTGGCGCTGGCCTATGCGCTGACGATCCACAAATCGCAAGGAAGCGAATACCCGGCGGTGATCGTGCC
>JACQFG010000181.1 GCA_016200155.1 Planctomycetota bacterium
CCCTTCACGCCGACGCGCAGAAAGAGAGAGCGAAAACTGCCAACGCCAAGCTTGATCCAACACCAACCAGCACGTAGACGGTGCGCTCCGATCACCAGACAAAATCTCTTACAATAGCCGGGAGCCTTCGCTTATTTGAGGACTAATGGCTTGGCGGTCACATATCCGATGACTTTCCATTCTGCCAGTGTCGAACGAAACTGACCAAGGAGCGTCTCATCGGCCAGCTTGGGCATTTGCCTTTACCTACATGATAACGCATCAATCCGAGATCTGCAATTGGTGTGCCCACGTGCGGTGCCGGGCCGATTCCAATTCATCGCCAGCCCAGCACAAAGTAAACGGCGCAGGGCGGTGGGCAAACGCGGCTCAGCCCCACGGACCCAGTTCGTTGGCCGGTCAGCAGATCTTCGCTCGCCAGCCCGCCGGCATCCACGTCGAGAGCAATGTACTGATGCGTCTCATCCTCGGCATCTTGTGCAAGGGATAAGTGCAATACGGTCGCCGGAAAGGCGCGGTGGGCCAAATCGATGACCGCATCCAGATGGCCGCCGACACCTTTCGCTTTGGCAAATTCCATAACTTCCGGAGGTACTCCGGACACCGCAGCATTCACCTGTGCATCAAGGACTTCGACCACTGGACACCTCCCAAGTCGGCAAAACTTTCATCCGCAAACTGCAATCTGCAATTACTTCTTATGTTCCTTCTCCGCCTTCGCCCGCAAATACGCCTGGATGAAGTCGTCGATCTCGCCGTCGAGCACTGCCTGGATCTGGCCCGATTGCGTGTCGGTGCGGACGTCCTTCACCAGGGTGTACGGCTGCATCACGTAGTTGCGGATCTGGCTGCCCCAGGAGACTTCGCCCTTTTCGTCGTACTGCTTCTCGATCTCGGCCTTGCGTTTCATCTCCTCGACGCGGTACATCTTCGCTTTCAAGAGGGCCATGGCGTTGGCGTCGTTCTTGTGCTGGCTGCGTTCGGTGCGGCTCTCGGCAGCGATGCCTGACGGGATGTGGGTGTAGCGGACGCCCGATTCGGTCTTGTTCTGGTGCTGACCACCGGGGCCGCCCGATCGGAAGGTGTCGCGCTTGAGATCGTCCGGTTTGATCTCGATGTTGATGGTGCCCTCGATGTCGGGCGTCACGTTGACCGCGGCGAACGAGGTGTGCCGGCGGGCGTTGGCGTCGAAGGGGCTGATGCGTACGAGCCGATGGACGCCGGTCTCGCTTTGCAGGTAGCCGTAGGCGTAGTCCCCCTTGACGAGGATGGTGGCGCTGCGGATGCCGGCCTCCTCGTTGCGCAGCTCGTCGATCATCTCGAGGGTGTAGCCATGCCGCTCGGCCCAGCGCGTGTACATGCGCAGGAGAATCTGGGCCCAGTCGCAGGCCTCGGTGCCGCCCGTGCCGGCGCTCACCTGGAGGAAGGCGTTGGAGCTATCCTGGCCGCCGGTGAACATGGCGCGCAGGTCGAACTCGCCGAGCTTCTTCTCGATGCTGTAGAGTTCCTTTTGCAGCTCCCCTTCGAGGCTGTCGTCCTCGCCGCAGAGCTCGCACAGGGCGCCGAGGTCGTCGGCTTCCTTGACGAGGGCGTCGAACGGGTTGATCAGCCCGTTGAGCGGCTTGAGCTGGGCGATGACTTGCTGGGCCTTCTCCTGGTTGTCCCAGAACCCGGGCCCGCCCATCTGATCGGTGAGTTTCTCGCGCAGCTTGCGTTTGTTATCGAGGTCAAAGAGAGTCCCGGAGCTGAGTGAGGCGGTTGAACACTTCATCGGTTCGGCGACGCAGGTCGATGTTCATTTCAAGGTCCTTTAGAGATTTCAGGGCAAGCGTCGGGGCGTAAGCCCGACGTGCGGGAGCACAGTAGACGACACGTCGGGCTTACGCCCCGACGCTTGCCCTTAGTTTCCACGGTTGGCGTTTGCAGGGGCGTCGCTGACCGGTGCGTCGATAAACTGGACAACGCCTTCGTTATCGAAGTAAATCGGGACGTGACCGGGCGCGACGAAAATTGCAAATCCGTCCCGCCAAACAACAGCGCGCGGGTGGTCTATTTCGAAACGGTTTCCGTTGTGAAGCTCCACCGTGAACCCCTGAAAGGGTTTTCGCGAGAGAAACGACTCAAGCAGAGCCTGAAAGTTTTCCACGGTCATTCAAGTTCTCCGATTGCTAGAAGGGGTCTATCGTCCCTAAACTGACAATGCGAATCAAGATCGAGTTCATTGTATCACAAGGAAATCCCATGGGAAAACTCAGCGGCAAAATCGCGCTCGTCACCGGCGGCGGCTCGGGCATCGGCGCCGCCTCCGCGAAAGCGCTTTTGGAAGAAGGCGCCAGGGTCGCCATTGCCGGGCGCGATCAGAAAAAGCTCGACGCCGTCGCGGCCCAGCTCGGCAATCCGATGGACCTGATGCCGATCGCCGCCGACATCTCCGATCCTAGGCAAGTCGGCATGCTGGTGGCAGCCGTCACCAAGAAACTCGGCGGCCGCATCGATATTCTCGTCAACAACGCCGGCACCAACATCAAGGAACGCACCTTCCGCGAGCTGACCGTCGAGGCCTGGGATCGGCTCATCGACGTCAACCTCAACGGCGCCTTCTACTGCATCCAGGCGATCGCCCCCGATATGATCGCCCACAAGGACGGCGTCATCATCAACATCGTCTCGATCGCCGGCAAACGCGCCAGTCCCCTGGGAGGCATCGGCTATGCGGCCGCCAAGTTCGGTCAGGCGGCGCTCGGCATCGCCCTGGCCGCCGAGGAAAAAGACTCCGGCATCCGCGTGTGCAACATCTACCCCGGCGAGGTCGATACGCCGATCCTCGTCTTCCGCCCGCAACCCCTCTCCGCGGAGCAGCGTGCGAAGATCCTGCGGCCCGAGGACGTCGCCGAGGCCGTGCGTTTCGTGGCCTTGTTGCCGCCGCACGTGTCGGTGCCGGAGCTGGTGATCAAGCCGACGTCGCAGATGTATGTGTGAAAAATTCAATTCGGATTCTTGACCGATGCCCAGCAAGCTCGTCAGCACCCTGAATGCTCAGCCCTTCACCTGGCGCGATCGGCCCTTCCTGCGCGCCGAGGTTCCCAGCGGCGACAACCGCGGCAAGATCTTCACCATCGCCCAGCCGCTGGCGCAACGCTACGTCATCGTCAACTTCTTCGCGTCCGGCGGCATGGGGCTGCTCGTCGAGGGGCTCGACCAGCGGACGCAGTGCCGGGTGCTGATCAAGACGAGCCTGTTCTACGATGTGATCCCCTATGCGAAGGTGCGCGATCAGGACGGGTTCACCAATCAGCTACGG
This sequence comes from Planctomycetota bacterium, assembly GCA_016200155.1. Taxonomy (GTDB): domain Bacteria; phylum Planctomycetota; class Planctomycetia; order Gemmatales; family Gemmataceae; genus SIAQ01. The sequence goes on from JACQFG010000181.1 coordinate 3,302, forward strand.
TTGCCGCGCAAGACGCTGGAGATGGAGCGGCGCATCCTGGTGCTGCTGCGCAACGCCGGCTGCAACGCGGTGCCGCACCCGAATGACTTTGTTTATGACAGCAATCCACAGCTCGAAGGACCGTATACGACGGAGGACAAGAAGGAATGGAAGTATGCCGATCAGAGCATGCTCGACGCGGAGCCGTACCTGGTGATGGAGGCGGTGGAAGGTCAATCGCTGGGCCAGGTGCTGGAGCGCGCGCCGGGCAGGAAGCTGCCGGCAGTGCGTGCGTTGCGGATCATGTGCCAGGTCGCCGATGTGTTGCACGTCCTGCATCAGCCCAAGTCGATGAAGGCGGGCATGACCTGGCAGCTCATTTACCAAGATTTGAAGCCGGCGAACCTGCTGATCTCGTCGCAGGACCGCGTCACGGTGATCGACCTGGGCGGCTGCCAGTTGCTCAACCTCGACACCGGTCAAAAGTTGCTGCCGGGCGCCGCGACGGCGGGATACTGTCCGCCCGAATGCGAACAGCCGTACAACATGCTGACGCCGGCCGCGGATGTTTACACGGTCGGGGCGAACCTCTATCAGTTGCTGACGGGCAAGAGTCCGCTGGAGCTGTTGCCGCCGGGCCTGGTGGCGATGCAAGCGCGCGCGGTGCAATTCGACTTCAAGCTGCTCGAATCGGCATGCCGGCCGAACCTCGCGGACCTGGTGAAACGCTGTCTCGATCCGGAGCCGGCGACTCGCTTTCAGGACGCGAATTCGCTGCACGAGGCGATGAGCGACGTGTTGCGGGGGATGTGAGGCCTTGACAGAAAGCTGGGAAACCAGGAAAATGGGTGGATGAAAACCACTCTGGAATTGCCCGATGTACTTTTGAAGCAAGTGAAGCTACGAGCCCTTCGGGACGGTCGCAAGCTCAAGGACGCAGTCGCTGATTTGCTGCGAAAAGGGCTCAAGTCTGCTGCCGATGCGGAGCCGGCAGCGGCCGAACCGGTGATCAAAACCGATCCCAAAACGGGGTTGCCCGTAGTCCAGTGCAAACAGGCGGCGCCTCCGGGCCAGGAAATGACGCCGGAGCGTGTGGCCGAGATTCTCCTGGCTCAGGAAGCAGGATGGCACCATGGTGCTCGCGGATAGCAATGTTTGGCTCGCCCTGGCCGTCAGCAAGCACGCATTCCACCAGGCGGCTCGGATTTGGTTCGATCGGCAGACGACGGCCGAGAGTGTGTTATTCTGTCGCTCGACCCAGCAATCCTTTCTGCGGTTGCTCACAACGAGTGCGTTATTCGTTCCCTATGCAATTCCGCCCCTGGGCAACAAGACCGCCTGGGCCGTTTATGACAAGTTTCTCGCGGATAAACGAGTTACTTGGGTGAAGGAACCTCGTGGACTCGACCGCCAGTGGAGGATTTTCGGAAGCGAGCCCAAGCCTTCCCCGAAACTTTGGATGGACGCCTACCTTGCCGCATTCGCAGTGACAGGAGGGTGGCAAATGGTGACCGCGGACCGGGCGTTCGAACAGTTCAAGGGGCTCGATGTTGTCGTGCTTTCAAAGGATTGAGTCGCACTGGGTTCACCTTCAGTCAGGACGCGCGATCAACCCATGGTGCGTCGAGCGAGGCACCGCACGCAATGTGAAATTCCCCTCGCAAGGCCACGGAGCGAATGCTAGAATGACGTCTTATCTGCGATTACGGTCCCGCCTATTCCCGCCACGGATCATGCTTATCATGCAAACAACTCGCTATGCCGTCGCTGCCGTTTGCTTGCTTGCTTTCACCACGAATGCCCGTGCCCAAAACGTGCAGTACAACCGCGACATCCGCCCAATCCTCACCGAGAACTGCTTCAAGTGTCACGGCCCCGCTGCCAAGAAGGGCGGCTTTCGCCTCGACGTGCGCGAGGAAGCGACCGTCCTTGCCAAGAGCAAACGGGCGCCGATCGTCCCGGGCAAACCGAACGAAAGCGAGCTGATCAAGCGCATCTTCAGCAAGGACGCCGACGAAGTCATGCCGCCGGCGACCTCGCACCGGACGCTCAAGCCGGAGCAAAAGGAACTGCTGAAGAAATGGATCGCCGAAGGGGCAAGCTATCAGAAGCACTGGTCGTTCGAACCGCCGGCGAAGGTCGCGTTGCCGAAGGTCGATGCGAAGAACCCGATCGATGCGTTCATCCGCGATCGGCTCCAGCGCGAAGGATTGAACACGTCGCCCGAGGCGGACCGTCCGACGCTGATTCGCCGCGTGTCGTTTGCCCTGACCGGGCTGCCGCCGCCGCCGGCGGAAGTCGATGCGTATCTTGCGGACCAATCGGTCGATGCCTACGAGAAGATGGTCGATCGCTATCTCGGCTCGAAGCATTACGGCGAAGAGATGGCGCGTCATTGGCTCGACCTCGCCCGCTATGCCGATACGCATGGCTTGCACCTCGACAACGAACGCACGATGTGGCTCTATCGCGACTGGGTCGTGCGGGCCTTCAACGACAACATGCCGTTCGATCGCTTTACCACGCTGCAGCTTGCCGGCGACCTCGTTCCGAAGGCGACCAGCGAGGAGATCATCGCGACCGGCTTCAACCGCTGCAATGTCTCGACGAGCGAGGGCGGGTCGATCGATTCCGAGTGGGTGTTCCGCAATGCCGTCGATCGCGCGTCCACGACGATGGAGGTTTTCCTGGCGTTGACCGGCGGCTGCGCGGTGTGCCACGATCACAAGTTCGATCCGATCTCGACGAAGGATTATTACTCGTTTTACGCGTTCTTCTATTCGATCGACGGGCCGGCCATGGACGGAAACGCCCTGTTGACGGCGCCGACGATGAAGGCGGCGACCAGGGCGCAGGAAAAGCGGCTCGCGGATTTGGCGAGCGAACTCGCCAAGGTCCAGGCCGATCTCGCACGCCAGATCCAGTCGCTCAAGTACGCCGACCCCGCCGACGCCAAGGACTCACCCAAGTTGGCGAGCGATCCAAAGCACTCCTTCGAGGCGTGGCGCACGCAGGTGGCAAAGGACCCGAAGGGGCTGCCGAAAGACCTGATCCCGCTGGCGAAGGCTGCCAAGCTCGATTCGGCCGGCGAGACGAAACTCCGCGATTATTACTTGCAAAACATCTGCGTCGACACGAAGGTCGTGCTCGATCCGCTGCGGACGCAGGCGGCCGCTCTGACCAAGGAGCGCGACGGGCTCAACAACGCCATTCCGGGCACGTTTGTCTTCAAGGACCTGGGGACGCCTCGCAACAGTTTCGTGATGATGCGCGGCCAATACACGAAACCGGGCGAGAAAGTTGAGCCGAACACGCCAAGCTTCCTGCCGCCGATGGCGAA
>JACQFG010000182.1 GCA_016200155.1 Planctomycetota bacterium
ACGCTCATCATCGCCCACATGCTCAGCCTGAGCGGCGACACCATGATCATGATGCAGGCCGTCCTCGATACCAACTTCTGGCTCGCGACGCACGTCACCTGCGTCACCCTCGGGTACACCATGGCGTTCGTCGCCGGGTTCATGGGCATCGCCTACATCGGCCTGGGCCTGTTCACCGACATGCTCCGCAAGGAAGGCTCCGCGAACCTCGCCCGCATGACCTACGGCGTTTTGTGTGCGGGCATGTTCCTCAGCTTCGTCGGCACGGTGCTGGGCGGCTTGTGGGCCGACTACTCGTGGGGCCGATTCTGGGGCTGGGACCCGAAGGAAAACGGCGCCCTGCTGATCGTCATCTGGATCGCGCTGATCCTGCACGCGCGCTGGGGCGGCCTGGTCAAGCATCGCGGCATCGCGGTCCTGAGCGTGCTGGGCATCATTATCACGTCGTGGTCGTGGTTCGGCACCAACTTCCTGGGCGTCGGCCTGCACGCCTACGGCGGGGCCAAGGGCGGCGCGATGGCGGCGCTGATCCTGATCGACCTGGGTTTCCTGGCAATCGCGGGGGCCGGCTGCGTGCCGCTGCATCACTGGCAGAGTTTCCGGCCGCTGAGCAGCCTGCCGCCGGTGCCGCCGGCCGGGCCGATCCCGCCGACGGGGATCACGGCGAAGCCGAAGCTGGCGTGACACGGCGCTGAGGGTGTGTGTAAAACTCGCAGGCGCAATGCAAGTCATTTGCGGCACGCCGGGTGTGTACCTGTGCGGGTGTGTGTAAAACTCGCAAGCGCCAGGCAAGTCATTTGCGGCACGCCGGGTGTGGGACGGTGCGGGTGTGTGTAAAACTCGCAAGCGCCAGGCAAGTCAGCGGGTGTTTGCCGCCTTGCGGACTCGCGATTTCCCGTTACAATGAATCCAGTCAGTTGAGGCGACATCGCAATCCCAACGGTGGGCGTGGGTATGCCAATCTCCGTCACGTGTCAGTGCGGCTCCAAGCTGGAGATCGACGAGAAGTTTCTGGGCAAGGAGATCCCCTGCCCGGACTGTCATCGTCCGCTGCCGACCAGGGCGCCGGCCGCCGCCCCGCCGCCGCTCGAACTTCCCGACTACAAGCGCACCAGCGGCCTCGCCGTCCTGAGTTTGACCCTCGCGCTCGTGGGGATGTTCACCATCGTCGGCACGATCGCCGCCATCGTCGTCGGCGTGTTCGCCCTGAAGGAAATCGCCGATTCCAAGAGGCTCGGCGGACTCGGCCTGGCCCGCGCCGGCATCGTCGTCGGGGCCGTCGGCACCTTCCTCACGCTCGCCATGTTCATCTCGCCCACCGTGCTCGGCATCGACCAACTGCTGCGCGAACTCGCCTACGCCGGCCGCATCCAGTACTCGACCAATCCGCATGCCGTCACCACGCACACGCAGAAAGCCAACATCAAGCTCGAGCGCCCGGCGCGCAACTGGGCGACGCTCATCTCGCGCACCAACTCGCCCAAGAATTTCGACATCGACGATCTGATCATCCTCAACATTCGCGAGGATGCGTTCATCGCCTGCCAGTGGATCGCCCTCGACGACCCTGCAACGGACGAAGAGGATCTGCTCAAGAAGGTCCTGGCCCGCTTTCACCGCTCGGAGCTGGTCAACGTGCTGGGCCGGCTGAACGACACCCCGCTGGGGCGCGAGGGAGTTATCGTCGAGCAAAAGATCGTCAAGGTGCTCGATTCGAAGAAGGAGGTTGACCGGAAGCAAGTCACCCTCGACCTGCGGCTGGCCGGCGTCGATCGGCGTTTTCTGATTCAATTTGCGCCCAAGGAGTTCGCCACTCCCGTCATTCTCGTCGGGGCGGCGCGGCGCAACGATTTCGAGCGCAAGAGACCGACGTTTGACAAGAACATCGCATCCAAAGAAGATGAGCAATGATCTGGTTTTCGTGCAAGAAGTGCAGCAAGACCCACAACCGGCCCGAAAGCTCGGCCGGGACGATGGTGTTCTGCGAATGCGGCCAGGGGCTGACCGTCCCATGGGAGAGCAGCGCCGCGCCGCCGGCAGCGCCGCCGATCGTCGCGTCGGCGCCGCGCGGACCTGACCTGGGGCCAATCCAGTTCGATCCGGTGACCATCGCCGGCGGCTCGGCCGCCACGCCGACGTCGCGATCCGGCGGCTCCGCAGCGAGTTCCTCGGCCTATGACGAAGACGATCGCAGCTACCGCCGGGGCCGCGGCGAAAAACGCGATCCCGATTTCTGCTTCAACCATCAGCGCCGGCCCAAGACGCAAGCCTGCGCCGAATGTGGGCAAGGCTTTTGCGCCGACTGCCTGGTCAAGTACCAGAACGGCATGTACTGCGGGCCGTGCAAGAACTTCCTGTCGCGCCGCACGGAGCTGCCGCCGACCGCGTCGTCGATCGCCAGCGCGAGCTTGATCATCTCGCTGATCGCCGGGCCGCTCACCATGTGCCTGCTGCTCTGGAAGCCCGAGAGCGACCCGTTTCGCATACTGAGCTGGCTGTCGCTGTTGCCTCAGGTCGTGGCGCTGGCTCTGGGCGCCTGGGCCCTGCGCGACGCGGAGAAGGAAAAGAAAGGCGGCGGCCAGTGGGTCGCCCTGAGCGGCGTCGCCGCGGCGTCGCTGACCTGCGTGCTGATGTTGTTGTTGAACCTGTTTGCGTCTCGGCTGGTTTAAATGTCGTCGTCAGAAACCTTTTGATGCTCCCATGATTGAATGCCCCTATTGCTATCGTGTCTTTCGTCAGCCGCCGGAGAAACTCGGTGCGCGCTGCCCGAAGTGCAAGATGCCTCTCTACGAGGATCCGTCCAAGCGCCGCAAGACGCCGGACAAGGATTACGGCCATTGCACCCAGCATCCCGACGCGCCGGCGCTGATGACGTGTACGCGCTGCAACACGCCGATGTGCCAGACCTGCCGGACGCGCTGGCACGAGGAGCCGGTCTGCCCGCGCTGCGTGGATGAATCGATTGCCGACGACGAGCCGAGTCCGCGCGAGGCGCTGGTGCAGATGAAGCACGCCTGGTTCAGCGTGATCCTCGGGGCGATCGGCTGGATCGCGCTCTTGATCACGATTGCCCCGCTTGCGACGTTTCACAACGGCCAGGTCCACGGGGGCATCAAGTTCCTCACGTATTTCTTGTTCCTGGGCAGCTTCCTGCCGGCCGTCTTCGGACTGGGCTGCGCCGTGTCGGCCGTCCGGCTTCGCGGCGACTTCGGTAAGCTCGCGACCTGCGGCCTCGTCGGCGCCGGCGCACAACTGGGCCTCGCGATCGGCGTCATCATCGTCAATCTCTGGCACAACTGAGTGAATCCGGCGCCCCGCAAACTCCGAGCCGGAGCGCCAGCGAAGGGCACGAGCGGCGCCCTTCGCTGGCGCTCCGGCTCGGACGCCAAAAAATGTGATCGAACCCGTCGAGACCGCCATGACCAATGTCAAGAAACGCATCGACGAGCTGCGCACGCAGATCGATAACCACAACCACCGATATTACGTCGATGCCAGCCCCGAGATCTCCGACCGCGACTTCGATCGGCTGCTCGAAGAGCTGAAATCCCTCGAGGAGCAGCATCCCGATCTGCTCACCGCCGACAGTCCCACGCAGCGCGTCGGCGGCAAGCCGATCGCCGGCTTCGTCACCGTTCGCCATCGCGAGCCGATGCTGTCGATCGACAATTCCTACAGCGCCGACGACCTGCGCGAATTCGACAAGCGCATCCGCAAACTGCTGGGCGGCGAGCCGGTGACCTATGTCGTCGAGCTGAAGATCGACGGCGTGGCGATGTCGCTGACCTACGACGACGGCGTCTTCACCACCGGCGCCACCCGCGGCGACGGCGAACAGGGTGACGATGTCACCCACAACATCAGGACGATTGGCGATGTCCCGCTCAAGCTGCCCGAAGCGTTGCCGCATTTCGAAGCCCGCGGTGAAGTCTACATGACGCGCGCCGCGTTTGCGGCCAACAATCGTCGGCGCATCGCGGAGGGGGACGAGCCGGCGGCAAACCCCCGCAACTTCGCTGCCGGCTCGCTCAAGCTGCTCGATCCCAAGGAATCCCGCAAACGCCGGCTGCAGTTCTTTGCTTATGCCCTCGGACCTTGCGAGGGCGTGACTGTCAAGTCGCACCTCGAATCGCTTGATCTGCTCAGACGATTCGGCTTTCAGATCAGTCCGAACATCGAGGCATTCGACACGATCGACGCCGTGATCGACTACTGCAATAGCTGGGCGACGAAACGCCACGACCTGGGCTACGAGACCGACGGCATGGTCATCAAGGTCAACGATTTCGCCCAGCGCAAACGGCTCGGCACGACCTCGAAGTCGCCGCGCTGGGTGATCGCCTACAAGTTCGCCGCCGAGCAGGGGATGACCAAGCTCGTCAGCATCGACTTGCAGGTCGGCAAGCTCGGCACGCTGACGCCGGTCGCCAATCTCGAGCCGGTGAAGCTCGCGGGCACCACCGTCAGCCGGGCGAGTTTGCACAACGCCGACTTCATCGAGGCGAAGGACATCCGCGTCGGCGACATGGTGGTCGTCGAGAAGGCGGGTGAGATCATTCCGTACGTGGTGCGCTCCGAGCCGGAGGCACGCACCGGCAGCGAGAAGGTGATCCAGTTTCCCACGGCCTGTCCGGCCTGCGGCAGCCCGGTCGAGCGCGACAAGAACGGCGTCTTCTACCGCTGTACCGGCGGACGCAAATGCACCGGCCAGATCAAGGAAGTCTTGCGCGCCTTTGCACGCCGCAGCGCCATGGACATCGAAGGGCTGGGCGAGAAGATCATCGAACAGCTCGTCGATGCGGGGCTCGTCAACGGCATTCCCGACCTCTATCGGCTCACGCTCGATGGCCTCGTCGCCCTGGAACGCATGGGCAAGAAGTCGGCGCAGAACCTGCTCGACGGCATCGCCGCCAGCAAGGAGCGCGGCCTGGCCCGACTGCTCGCCGGCCTGGCGATTCCGCACGTCGGCGACAGCGTGGCCGACCTGCTCGCCAACGAGTTCGGCGATGTCGAAGCACTGACGAGCGCCAGCGCGGACCGCCTGAACGAAATCCCCGGCATCGGCCCGATCATGGCGCAAGCGATCCACGAATTCTTTCAAGACGACCACAATCGCCGCATCGTCGACGACCTGCGAGCCCTGGGCGTGAAACTCGCGCAGGACCAAAGGCCCAGCCCCGCACAGACCGGCGGCGTCGATCTGACCGGCAAGACGTTCGTCGTCACCGGCACCCTTGCCCGCTACTCACGCGAAGACATCGAGGCCCTCATCCGCCAGCTCGGCGGCAAGCCCACGGGCAGCGTCTCGAATAACACCAGCTTCCTCATCGCCGGCGAAAAAGCCGGCAGCAAGCTCGACAAGGCCAAACAGCTCGGTGTGACGGTGCTGACGGAAGATGAGTTTGACAAATTGATTGCGAAGGAATCGGGCTGACCTAGTCCAAAGTCACGGTAGCCGCAGGCTTTAGCCTGCGGCCTTTCCGCTCCATCCAGGACCAGCGGCCGCAGGCTAAAGCCTGCGGCTACCGTCACGAACTCTTACGGATCAGTACTGCAACAGCACGCCCATGCCCACGCCGTTCGGAAACGCCATCGGGATAATGCGGCAGCGGCTGTCCGGGCTCTCCGTTTGATTGACCGCCTCGACCGCGAGATAGGCGATCGACCAGCCCAGCACCACCTGCGAAAAGTAGTGATCGTCCGTGTGCATGCGCGACCAGGCCGGGCCAAGCGAGCTGGCGACCATCAGCGCCTTCAGTGCATACGAATCGGTCATCGACGCGACCGTCACCTATTTCCCGCACGGATTGAGCATGTCCGCGCAGGAATCGGCGACAGGTGAGCACGGCGCTAGCTTCAGTTGACGCTCGGATTCATGGCCTGCCGGCCCTGGTGCACGAGGTTCCTGCTGTGCTGGACAACAGTAGCGAGCTGCTTGAGGGCCAGCCCCAGGTTGGCGACCTGTTGCGCGTCGCACTGCTGGCGGCGGACTTCCATCTGCTTGGTGGCGCGGCTGGTCTGGTCGGTGGCGCACTGCAGCGCCTCGACCAGCGACTCGGGATTGGCGTTGCCGCGGCTCTCCTCGATGGCACCCACCAGCAGCGCACGTGC
>JACQFG010000231.1 GCA_016200155.1 Planctomycetota bacterium
AGCGCTTCAGCGTCCGCGAGGAGGCCCGCGGCCAGGCCGACAACCGCCGCCGCACGCTGGCCGGCCTGCGCGGCCGCGTCGTCGAGGTCGGCGCGGGCAACGGCCTGAACTTCGAGCACTACCCCGACACCGTCACCGAGGTCCTCGTCGAACTGAAGCGCCCGCCGATCGCCAAGTTCTTCCCGAACCAGGGAAACTACGTGCGCTTCCGCCTCAGCCCGGATGTCGCGATCGGCATCGGCGCCCGCATCAAACATCCCGGCGACGGCTGGCACGGCGACACGGTCGAGCTGTCCGCCGTCAAGCAGCAGAATAGCGACGAGATGGACCCCTACGAACGCCTGCTCGGCGACGCGATGGACGGCGAAGGCATCCTGTTCACGCGCGAGGACGCCGTGGAAGCCGCGTGGCAGATCGTGCAGCCGGTGCTGCGCCCGCCCGGCCACGGCGCCCGTCTGCCGGAGTACGAGCAAGGTTCATGGGGCCCGAGCGAGGCGGATGAGCTGGTGAAAGGATACGGCGACTGGAACGACCCGAAGGCGGAAGGGTAACGACTTCGGGTCTTCGTTTAGCGCCCGCAGTGAAGCGCCGAGCGACTTGGCGCTTCACTGCGGGCGCTAAACAAAGAAAAAACTTCACTTCGCAATCGGCATAAACCGCACGCACACCGGGCCGCCGACTTCGACGCTGCTGCCGGTCGGCGTCAGCTCGCCGGTCTTCTGATCGATGGCGAACGAGATCACGCTGTTGCCCGACTGGTTCGCGACGAGCATGTACTTGCCCGTCGGCTCGATGGCGAAGTTGCGCGGGGTCTTGACGCCGCGTGCTTCGTGGCCGACCGCGGTCAGTGCGCCGGTCTTCTTGTCGATGGCGAAGATGGCGATCGAGTTGAAGGGGTCGCGGTTGGAGACGTAGACGAACTTGCCGGACGGGTGCACGACGACCTCGGCGGTGCTGCCGCCCTTGCGTTTTTCGTCCTTGGGCAGTGTGGTGATGACTTGCTTCTGCTTGAGGACGCCTTTCTCGGCGTCGTAATCCATGGCGATCAGGGTCATGGACATTTCGCCGTTGGTGTAGGCGGTCTTGCCGTCGGGATGGAAGGCGAAGTGGCGCGGGCCGGAGCCGGCGGGGGTGTCGAATTCGCCGTGCGGGATGAGGTTGCCGGTATCGGGCTCAAGGCGATAGATGATGATCTTGTCGAGGCCGAGGTCGGCACAGAAGGCGAATTTGTTGGCCTTGTCCATGTTGATGGAATGGCCATGCGGCCCCTTCTGATTGGGGAGGATGCTGCTGCCTTTGTGTTGGCGGAACGAGCTGTAGTCTCCGAGGAGCTTTCCGTCCTTGTCGATGGGGATCGAGACGCAGCTGCCGCCAACGTAATTGGCGGCCAGCACATAGCTGCCGCTGGCATCGACAACGAGATGGCAAGGCCCATCGCCGCGGGAGGGCGCGTCGTTGAGCTTGGTGAGGTTGCCGGTCTTCTTGTCGATAGCGAAGGCGACGACGCCCGACTTCTTGCCGCCGGCTTCACCGACGGCATAGAGGAACTTCTGGTTGGGATGAATGGCGACGAACGACGGCGATGTCATTTCGCCGGCGAGCTGCAGGTTCGAGAGCTTGCCGTCTTTTAGATCGATTTCACACTGGTAGATGCCCTTGGACAGCTTGCCGGTGTAGGTGCCGAGGTAGACGCGGAATTTCTCCGGCGTTTGCGCGGCGACGACGCCGGGCAGGAGCAGGAACGCGAACAGAAACAGCAGGTACTTCATGGATGCGGACTCCTAGAAAAGCCTATCCACGAAGGACACGAAGAACGCGAAGAGAAATCCTTCGTGTTCTCCGCGGCCTTCGTGGATGAATGGGTGGTCATGCGAGGATGTCGTGGACGATGTTGCCGTGTACGTCGGTCAGGCGGAAGTCGCGGCCCTGGTAGCGGTAGGTGAGGCGCGTGTGTTCCAGGCCGAGCAGGTGCAGGATGGTCGCTTGCAAGTCGTGCGGATGGACCGGATTTTCGCCAACGTCGAAGCCTAGCTCGTCGGATTCGCCGTAGCTCATGCCGGGCTTAAAGCCGCCGCCGCATGCGAAGATGGTGAATGAGAACGGATGATGATCGCGACCCAGATTGGCGCTGTTGGCGGTGCGGCCCTCGCGGAACGGGCTGCGGCCGAATTCGCCCGACCAGATGACGATGGTCTCGTCCAGGAGGCCGCGATGCTTGAGATCGCGGATGAGCGCGGTGACGGCCTTGTCCATGGTGCGGCACTTGACGGGGAGGCCGACCTTGATATCGCGGCCGGTGCCGGTGCCGTGGAAGTCCCAGCCCCAGTCGTGAAGCTGGACGAAGCGAACGCCGCGCTCGATGAGCCGGCGGGCGAGCAGGCAGTTGTTGGCGAAGCTGGCGGCGCCGGGCTGGGCGCCGTAGGAATCGATCACGCGCTGCGGCTCGCGCGTGATGTCCATCACTTCGGGGACGGCGGTCTGCATGCGGAAGGCGAGTTCATATTGTTCGATGCGCGTGCGCGTTTCGGGATTGCCCAGTTCGGCGGCTTGCAGCTCGTTGAGATCGCGCAGTGCGTCGAGGCTGAGCCGGCGCATGTCTCGGTCCATGCCGGCGGGGTTCGAGACGTAGAGCACCGGGTCGCCCTGGCTGCGGCACTGGACGCCCTGGTAGATCGACGGGATGAAGCCGTTGTTCCAGCAGCTATTGCCGGCGCTCGGGAAAGTGCCGCTGGAGACGAGAGCGATGAAGCCGGGCAGGTCCTGGCTTTCGGACCCCAGGCCGTAGGTGACCCACGAGCCCATCGACGGCCGGCCGAACTGCGGCGAGCCGGTGAAGAGCAAAAGCTCGGCCGGGGCGTGATTGAACTGCTCGGTGTGCATCGACTTGATGAAGCAGAGTTCGTCGGCGATCGTCGGCAGATGCTGCACCGCCTCGGACATCCACTGCCCCGATTGGCCGTGCCGGGCAAAGCGTTGCGGCGTACCCAGGAGCCGTGGCACACCGCTGGTGAACGCGAAACGCCGGCCTTGCAGAAACGATTCGGGACACGGCTCGGCATTGCGGCGCACGAGCTGCGGCTTGTAATCGAACAAGTCGAGGTGCGGCGGCGACCCGGCCATGTGCAGGTAGATGACGTTCTTCGCCTTGCCCGGATAGTGGGGAGCGCGTGGCCGCAGCGGATTGGGAGCGTTTTGCGCTTTCGCGTTGCCTGCCATCAGCGATGCCAGGGCGATGCCCCCGATCCCGAGCTGGCAGTCGCGCAGGAAATGCCGGCGGGTGACGTTGATGTTCATGATCGATCTCCCGGTTTACGTTTAGCGCTCGCATGGCAGCATGCGAGCGCTAAACGTAAACAAGAACTAAATCATCTTTTCGCAAACGCCTCGTCCAGGTTCAACAGCACGTTGCCGACCACGGTCCACGCCGCCATCTCCGGCGCTTGCACGCCCGCGGGCAATGGCCCCACGGGGTCGGTCGCCATCTGCAGCGCGAGCTTGGGGTTCTTCGCGTAGTCGGCCTGCGCCTTCGTGTAGAGATCCGTCAACCGTTTCAATTCGATTTCGCGCGCCGGCCGAGTCAGACACAGGCGGAAGCCGAATTGCAGCTTCGATTCGATCGTCGGGCCGCCTTCCTTGACCATGCGTCGGCCCAGCGCCTGGGCGGCCTCGACGTAGACCGGGTCATTCAACGTCACCAGCGCTTGCAACGGCGTGTTGGTGCGCGGCCGGGCGATCGTGCAGACGGTGCGAGCCGGGGCGTCGAACGTCACCATCGACGGGTACGGCGTGGTGCGGCGCCATTGCGTGTACAGAGCGCGACGATACTTGTCCTCGCCGGCGCTGGTGTCCCAGTCGGTGGTGCCGCCGAACGCCGCGGTCAGGCCAAGCTTCGGACGTGGGGGACGCACGGGAGCGCCGTACATCTTCGGGCTGAGCAGACCGGCAACGTACAGCGACTGATCACGAATCACTTCGGCCGACGAGCGAAAACGCGGCCCACGCGCCAGCCAGCGATTCTCCGGGTCACGCTCGACCAGCGCCGGCGTCAGCGTCGAGGCCTGGCGATACGCGGCCGACGTCACCATCAGCTTGATCAGTTTCTTGACGTTCCATTGCAAGGTCGTCGAGAATTCCACGGCGAGCCATTCGAGCAGTTCCGGATGCGTAGGATACTTGCCGCGGATGCCGAAATCGTCGGGCGACTCCATCAGCGGTAATCCGAAGATTTGCTCCCAGTAGCGATTGACGGTAACGCGAGCGGTCAGCGGATTGTCCGCTGACACGAGCCACCTTGCCATCGTCAAGCGGTTGGCGGGTTGATCCTTGGGCAGCGAATGCAAGAGAGCGGGGACGCCGGGCGTCACTTGCTTACCCTGATCGAGGAAGTTGCCGCGGATGTGGATCTTCGTCACGCGCTTTTGCTTGTCGCCGAGTTCCTTCATGATCGGTGTCGGCACTCCCTTGAGCGCGTCGTACTGTTTGCGGGCCGCGACGATCTGGTCCGCGGTCGTCTTCAGCTCGGGCAGCGTCGTGCGGAAATACTTCGTGACTTCGAGCATCTGGGCGTCGTTACGCTTCTTGGCATCGAGGGCGAGGATCTTCTTGACGTTGGCCGGCGCCTTGTCGGTCGCCTTTTTGTCAGCCTCCCACTTCGCCTGCGCGTCGTCGAACTTCGGGTTCGCCTTGAGCAAGTCCTTCTCGAGAGTTGCGATCTTGCCCTCCAGCTCCGCCTTCTGCTTCTGCTCGGCGGCGGTGATGATGAGCATGTTCGGGCTGTTGTCGCTCTTGTCGGAATCTTCCGTTTGATTGAAGATCGCGAATAGCCGGAAATACTCTTCCTGACTGATCGCGTCATATTTATGGTCGTGACACTGGGCGCACGCCGCGGTCAGCCCCATCCAGACCTGCATAGTCGTATTGACGCGATCGACGACCGCGACGCAGCGAAACTCCTCGTCGCTGGTGCCGCCTTCATCGTTGGTCAGCGTGTTGCGATGAAACGCCGTCGCCAGAATCTGATCGGGCGTCGCGTTCGGCAACATGTCGCCGGCGATCTGCTCGATCGTGAACTGGTCATACGGCATGTTCTTGTTGATCGCGTCGATCACCCAGTCGCGGTACTTGTAGATCGTACGGCCGCTGTCGGTGGCGTAGCCGTTGGAGTCGGCATAGCGCGCCAGGTCGAGCCAGACGTGCGACCAGCGTTCGCCGTATGCCGGCATGTCGAGCAACCGATCGACGTACTTGTCGTAAGCGTCGGGGCTCTTGTCGTTGACGAAGCGGTCGGCCATCTCGATGGTCGGCGGCAGGCCGGTCAATTCGATCGCCAAGCGGCGAGCGAGAGTGTAACGATCGGCTTCCGGCGTCGGTTTCAGGCCTTGCTTCTCCATCGACGTGATCAGAAATTGATCGATCGGATTGCTGCTCCAGGATTTGTCCTTGACCACGGGCAACGCCGGCCGTTTGGGCACAACAAACGCCCAGTGACGCTGATACTCGGCGCCCTCGGCGATCCACCGTTTCAGCAATGCCTTCTCGGGATCGGTAAGTTGCTTCTTGGCGCTCTTGGGCGGCATGCGCATCGAGTCATCGTCGTGAAAGACCCGCGCGATCAGCTCGCTTTCCTTCACGTTGCCGGGGACGACGGCGCGGCTGCCGGTCTTGAGCTTCTTGGTCGCCGTCTCGTACAGGTCGAGCCGCAGCCCCGCTTTTTGCAGCTTGGCGTCCGGCCCATGACACGTGAAGCAATGGGTCGACAGGATTGGCAAAATATCGCGGCGGAACTGCACCTTGCCGGCGGGTTGGGCGTGGACCGGCGTCGTCAAAATTGGAACGGCGGCGATGAACGAAATCCAGCGTTTCATGACGAGTCCTGCGATGAGAAATCAGGCGGGTCGAGTCATGACCATATTACGCATTCCACGCCCACAACGCAAACGAAATTTACCTCACGCAAAGGCGCAAAGCCGCAAAGGGAATTCGCTTTGCGCCCTTGCGTGAGGCATATACTGTAGTCATCCGATTCAGAGCCTATGGAGTTCAACGATGCGATCCCTTACTGTCCTGTTGACCCTGATCGCTTTTGCATGCACGGGTTGGGCCGGCGCCGGCGAAAAGACCAAGATCCTGCTCATCGGCAAGGATCGCGATCATCCCTACGCCACCCATGAGTACATGGTCGAATGCGCCTTGCTCGCCAGCTGTCTCAAGCAGACCAAAGACGTCGAGACCGTCATCTCCAACGGCTGGCCGCGCGATCCTGCGACGTTCAAGGACGTCAAGGCGATCGTCCTCTACACCGCGAACGGCGGCAATGTCACGTTTGACCCGCTCCACAAGGAGCAGACCGACAAGCTGCTCAAGGCCGGCGTCGGGCTCACCGCCGTCCACTGGAGCACCGGCGCCAACAAGAAGGCCGGCGACCTCTGGCTCGACGCCCTGGGCGGCTGGTTCAGCACCGATTTCTCCAAGCTGAACACGACGACCACCAAGCTCAAGCAAGCCGATCCGAAGCACCCGATTTGCCGAGGGTGGACCGAATACGATCTGCGCGACGAGTTCTACCTGGAACTCAAGTTCAAGGAAAAGATCACGCCGGTACTGCAAGTCGAGCTGAACAAAAAAACGCACACCGTCGCCTGGACCTACGAGCGACCCGAATCCAACAACGGCCGATCGTTCGGCTGCGTGCTCGGACATTTCCACTCGAACTTCGGCGAAAAGCAATTTCGGCAAATGCTGGTGAACGGCATTCTGTGGACGGCCCATCGCGAGGTGCCCGAGATGGGGGCGCCGGTGGCAGTGAAGGCGAAGGATTTGGAGTTGCCGCCCAAGAAATAGCGCACCATGAAAATCTAAAGTTGATCTTTCGATTTTCATGGTGTACAATTCCAGGCATGATCGACCGCAAAGCCGACATGCAGAGCGTTCGTGAGGCCCTCAATCGCAGCAGGGTTGTCGCCATCTTGGGGCCGCGCCAATGCGGCAAGACGACCTTGGCGCGGCAACTCGTTGCCGCGGATTCACTGAATTACTATGACCTTGAGGATCCGCTCAATCTGGCCCGCTTGAGCGAGCCCGCGACGGCGCTGCGTTCGCTCAAAGGGCTGGTCGTGATTGACGAGATCCAGCGCCGACCGGAACTGTTTCCTCTGCTGCGCGTGCTCGCCGACCGCCGGCCTTTGCCAGCTCGTTTTCTCATTCTCGGCAGTGCCTCGCCCGATCTCTTGAAACAGTCATCGGAGAGCTTGGCCGGCCGGATCGAGACCGTGGCCTTGGCAGGCTTTCGCCTTGCCGACCTCGGTACACCGGCGCTGCGCCGGCATTGGATGCGCGGCGGTTTCCCCCGGTCGTACACGGCGCGGACCGAGGCCGACTCGGCATCATGGCGTCGCCAGTTCGTGAACACGTTTCTGGAGCGCGACATTCCGCAGCTCGGCATTCAGATTCCCGCCGTCGCCCTACGCCGCTTCTGGAACATGATCGCCCACTACCACGCGCAGATCTGGAACGCAGCAGAGCTGGCCCGCGCCCTTGCCGTTACCGAGCCGACCGTCCGTCGCTACCTCGACCTGCTCAGCGGCGTTTTCATGCTCCGCCAGCTCCCCCCCTGGTTCGAGAACCTCGGCAAACGCCAGGTCAAGGCGCCAAAGGTATATGTCCGCGACAGCGGCCTGCTGCACGCCTTGCTCGGAATCGGCCATCAACGCGATCTGGAAATGCATCCCAAGGTCGGCGCATCCTGGGAAGGTTATGCAATCGAGGAAGTGCTCAAAGCGCTAACCCCGGATGAGGCCTATTTCTGGGCTACCCATCAAGGCGCCGAACTCGACCTGCTGCTCTTCAAGCATGGCCGACGCTTCGGCATCGAGTGCAAGCGCATGGACGCCCCAAGGCTGACGCCATCAATGCGTGTCGCGCTCGCAGACTTGAAACTCGATCGCCTCATCGTCGTATATCCGGGAGACCAACGTTATTCGCTGGACAAGCGCGTCGACGTGATGCCGCTGGCGCATCTAATCGGATCGGGAGTCGATGTGAGGGGCATTCTCGAGAAGCCGCGCCGTTAATCCCCCGCCGGGCGAAACTCCAGCCGCAGCTTCTGCGGCGGCAGCTTCGGCGTCTTCAGGTCGCGGTCGAAAGGCCGCAGCGGGTTGTTGCCGGCGACGTCTTCGAGATCGCCTTTCACTTCCAGATAATAGGTCCGTACCTTCCAGTTGTGTTTGGGCAGGAGCGCCCACGACTTTTCGTGCTGGCCGATCTCGATGTCGCCTTCGACGCGCTGACCCTTGTCGTCGAGAACGCTCAGGTATTTCTGCAGGCCGCGGTGATCGATGCTCTTGGGAAACTCGACGATCAGCCGTTCGCGGGTGCCGGCGCAGGCCGACGATACCTTCCACTGGCTCAGTTCGAGGCGCGTGCGGTCCTCCGGTGTAGTGCGGAATTTCTTGACGATGTCCTTGCCGATCTTGTTCCCGTCGGGATCCGTCATCTCGCCGCGGATGACCAGGGAATACTGGCGTTTCTCGTAAAGCACGGGGCCGAGCTGTTCGCGCAAAAGGACGCCCCATTTGATGCGGCCCGGATGGATGTAGATGATCAGGCAGTTGTTCTCTTCGTCCCAGATTTCATCGAGCAGCCACGGGTCATCGATGACCTTGCCCTTGTCGTCGACGAGGACGATCTGGTCGAAGATCTCCTTGCCGCCGCGCATGGGGCGGTCGAAGTAGATGTAGAACTTGAGGTGATTGGCAGGCAGCACGTCGGCGGTCGGATAGATCTTGACGACCTGCGGCGGCGATTTGGGCGCCGGCGGCGGCATGCGGTAGTCGAGCGTCGTCAGCTTCTTCGGATGGTGATAGTCAATGCGATAGGTCTGCCCGGCATCGAACGGGAAACGCGGCGTGAAGACCAATTCATTGTCCGTGCGCTCGTATTTGCCGAGCATGGAAGGCCCGGTCTTTTTCGTATCCGGATCGATGAGCGCAACCGTCAGCACCGATTCGCCGAACTCTTGCTTCCAGCGCCCCTTGGGCAGCTTGGCCGCATAGTCCGCCGGCAAGCGTGCCACGACCTCGCGCCCCTGGCCGGGCAACGCGCGCACACGCAGCACCGGCTCCTGCGGTTGAGTCCACGCACCAACAGTCAGCAGCAACAGTCCGATCATCGTGATTCAATCCATTAGCCACGAAGGACACGAAAACCACGAAGGCGATGCCCCTTTGTGATCTTTGTGCCCTTCGTGGACGTTTTCCTTTTCGTTACGGCAGCGTCAGAACACGCAGGCTCAGGCCGCCCTTTTCCTCTTCGCGGATGACAAGTGCGCGGGCGTCGTCCAGCTTGCTCATGAACTGCACGCCGAAGTAGTCCTTGGCGATCACGGCGCGGTCACCGATGTCCGTGCCCGGATCGCTCGGCTTGATTCGCCACAGCGCCTTCTGATCGACGTTCTTGGTCTCCTTGAGCAGATCATAGTCAACGCGCGCCGCCCAGTACTTGGTCGGGCCGAACGTCTTTTGAAAACGGATCGTGCTGATCAGGATCGATTTCTTGCCGTTCTTCTCGTAGACGAACATGTCGCGCGGCGTATTGCCCGAGCCGAGCTCGACGATGCTGGTCCCCTTGACCTGGGCGTTGGGCTTCATATCGTCCATGGCGTACTTGACGATGGGGGTGCAGGTGTAAGCACCGACGAAGTAGCGTTTGCCGTTCTCTTCGTACGGGATGATCGTCGCCATTGGAGCGTGCGTTTCCCAGCGCGTGTGGGCCACGTGATAGGTCTCGGCACTGTAGCAAGTCGGCGCGGCGTCCTTGACGCCGGGAGTGATCGAGAAGACGCGCGAGGCGAACTTATCGCCGGCCTTGCCCGAGGCGAGGATGCGATCGCCGGCCCAGACGACGTCGGTGATCGTGGTGACGGCCTTGTCGTTCACGGTCAGGGCATAGCGGTTGAACTTGACGTTCTCGAGCGAGAACTCTTCGACCTTGCCGGCGCCGTCGATCGTCAGCAGCACGTCCTGCTTCATCTTCAAATTACGAACGGCAACATACGCCTTGCCCGAGACCGGATTGACGGTGAGCTTGAGGATCTGGATGTCCTTGGCGGTGAGGCCGAGCTTGCCGGCGAGCACGCCGTCGATGCCTGTGGTGGCGGTGTCGCCCCACTTGGCGGCCTTGAGATCGCCGGTGTCGACGGAGATAACCTGCGAGCCCTTGCTGTCGCCGATCAGCAGCATGCCGTCGGGTCCGAACGCGAGCTTCTCGATCGATTTGAGCTTGGGATTGCCCTGGTCGGCGTGTGCGACCACGGCCACGCAAAGCGCGACGATGCCGGCGAGTGAGAATCGAATCATGATGTTCCTCCGGTGAAAACGATGGTTAGCCATTGGTGCCATGCTAATCCGGCAGCGGGGCGGCGTCCAGCAGGAAGCGGGAAATTCGTGAATTTCTCACAATACAATGGCAATGCCGACTCGAAGCTATGTTTGAAAAGGCGATAGAATGAACGACGACGATTTGGCGGACGATCTAATCCCGGGCAAGCTGAAACGATCCCGCTCTTATCACGCGGATTACGGCCGCAAAAGCTACGCCGAAATCAAGCGATTGGCAGCGCGTCAGCCGCCGGACCTGAAGGCGCGGCAAATGAAAAAGCTCATCGAAAGGCAGAAACATCTGCGCGACAAACCACGGAGACCTCGGTCATGAAATCTCTCAAAAGTTACAAGCAAGGCTCCGCCAGGATCCGACGCAACTGGCGCGCCGGCCGCTTTGCGCAGGCTCTGGCCGAGGTCGATCGCCTGCTGACAGAATGGCCTGACAATCCGTCTCTTCTCGTTGCTCAGGCCGATCTGATCCAGTTGCAGGATTCCGAGGATGGCGTCAGTCTGGAGCACGCGAAGGCGGCCTACCTGCGCGCTGCGGAGCTTGACAGCGAATCGCCGGGCCCCTTGGTCGAACTTGGACATTACCTCTATGCAATCGATGACGAGGCCGGTGCCGCAAGCAAAGCATATGCAAAGGCGATCCGAATGTGCAAGAGCTTGCTGACCGAGGCGCTGGTGGGACAGGCCAAGGCACTCACGGAACTCGGACGCAAAACGGAAGCACTTTGTTGCTTGGCCGAGGCGCAATGGCTTCGATCCGGACACGAACCAGGCCGCAATGGCAAAGCGAATGGCGACATCATGCAGCAATTTTCGGAAACGGCCGAGAACAGATAAACGGCACGGGCAGGAGTTGGTGCGTGGTCCGGCGGATCACTCACCGCTCACCACCGTGGCATCGAACCACTCGGCGAGAAATAGGCGTGTTCTCCCGCTTCACTGCATCTGCGCGGCGCGTCATGCAGCGAGCCTTTCGCGAAGCGAAACGCTGGCAGCACGATTTCGTCGGCACCGAGCACCTCCTCTACGGCCTGCTCTGCGATCTCGACGGCCCCGCAGGAACGCTCCTGCGATCCTTGCAAGTCGCGCCCGACCTGCTGCTGGGGAAAGTCGAGTTGTCGCTGCAACGGCATGACGGTGGGCTCGCCATGGAGCAGTTCCCGCTCAGCCCGGCGAGCCGACGAGTCTTCCGTTCTGCCGCCGACGAAGCAGCGTCGTTCCGCCATCAAATGATCGGGCCCGAACATCTTTTGCTCGGCCTGCTGCGCGAACGCGATTGCGAAGCGGCGCAGATCCTGGCGACGCACGGCATCGCCTTCAGCGCGGTGCGCGAGGCGATAGCCCAACTTCCTCCGGACCTTTATCGCGAGGCTCAGATTCAAGCTGATGAAGCGCCGCGCACCGCCCCCGGGGACAATCCGAGTGCCAACGAACTCGAACGCCGGGTCGCGCCGCCACCTAAGGTCGAGGATGTCGCGCAGAGCCCGCTCCTCTCGGGACTGCCGTGGGCAGCGGGCCCGGCGCCAACGCCGCTGCAAGAACTTTCAACCCGGCTGTGGCGTACCCAACTCGTGTTCGGCGGCCTGCTCGGTTATACTTTCGGCCATTGGCTCTCCGACTGGAAGCTGGGCCTGCTGTCGGCTCTCATCGGCGTCGGCGTTGCCTTCTCGCGCCACTCGTGGGTCGGCTTGCTCGTCGGCACATCGTGCGGACTCTTGATCACGCCGCTCTTTCGACCCGACGTAGGACCGTGGGGCCCCATCGTCATCGGCCTGCTCGGCGCGTTCCTGGGCAGCTTTTTGGGCGACGGGCTGCTTACCCGGAAGGCGCCGTCGGACTCGCACCACAACGAGAACGACCCGTCCGAGCCGACAGGTTAACGGTCGTTGAACGACGCCGTCGCGCGCGACCAGCAGCCTTTCGACCACCCGGTCAAGCCTTGAAAAAGTCAGCGTGCTCTTCGCTACGCGTCACGGCTTGCCACGCTGGCCAAGCAGATACGCCATGAGGTGATGAAACTCCGGCTCCGTCATGATCTCCGCGACGTTGGCGGGCATCGGCGACAGCGGGGAGAGTGCGCGATCGTCGATCATCGCCTTGTCGATGCGCACTTCCTTGCCGAGGTTGTCTGCGAGGATGACGATCTTGCCCTCCTCGCGCAGGAATAGGCCGGTCACCGTCTTGCCGTCCTTCGTGGTGATGACGGTGGTGCGAAACGCCTGATCGACATTACGGTTCGGATCGAGCACATCCTCCAGCAAGCGTTCCAGGCCGCGCGCCCCGATGCCGTCAAGGTTGGGCCCGATCTTGGCCCCCTGCCCCGCGATCTGATGGCAGTTGGCGCAGTGCTTCTGGAAAATCTTCTTGCCGGCTTCCGCGTCGCTCGCGAACGATGCAAACCCATCGCGCCGCTTGGCGATCAGTTCCTGCGTCTTCTGATCGAGCGACGGCAAGCCGCGCGTCAAATTCGCGATGCGTTGAGAGTAGTTGTCCACCTTGGCGAATTCGAGACGAAGGAGGATCGCCCGCGTCTGCAGCACGCGGGCGGACGCTTTGCCCGCCTCGATCGTCTGGAGGAGTTTTTCGCCGCCCTGCTTGCTGCTGGTGAGCCCGGTGGCGATGGCGTATTCCAGGCGAGCCGGCGCGGTTTCCAGGGCCTTCGCGAGCCCGGCAAGGGCCTCGGGATGATTGCTGCCGCCCAGGTCGCGCGCGACCTGCTCACGAATCGTGATCCCTTCCTTCTCACTGAGGACGATCTGCACCAGCGGCTCGACTGCCTTCTTGGCATCGATACTGAGCATTGCCGCGATGCTGGCCTTGCGCACGCCGTCGGGCATTTTCTGGGACGCAATCAGGGTCAGCAATTTCGGTTGGACGGCCGACATCTTCAGCATGCCGGCGAGTTCGGCGCCGGTTTGCTTGTCGCCCGGATTCCCCTGATCCAACAAGCGATGGACGATCACTTCCGCCGACGCACGTTCGGCCTGCGTGAACGCGATGCCGCGCTCCTGGGCGGCCTGCGCGGCCGCTTTGAGAACGCCCCCGTGCAGGCCGAGGTTCTTGGCGTTCTTCGCGAGGTAATCGTCGAGCGCCCAGCGGATCGAATCGTTGTTGCCGTATCGCACGATGTAGTGCGTGTACGGCTGCGCGCTCGTGACGCTTTCGCCGAACGCGAGCATGTACGACTTCAGAAACTCCGCGGACGGCTCGTTGCGAATGCCGAGGCACACGTCGGCGACCGCGTGTTTCGTCGCATTGCTCCAGTCCGCGACGCGCAGCCCTTTCCAGGCGTCGGCGGACCGCAGTTGCTCCCGCAACGCTAACCGGGCCGCATAGTACAGATGGGTGTCCTTCGCGGTGACCTTGTTGCGCAAACCAGCGACGGCCTCGACCTGGTCGGCCGCCGGATGGGCAGCCAGCGCCTCGACGGCAACGCGCTGCACCGCCGCTTCCTTGTCATCGATGCCGAGCTTGGCCATCGCGGCATATTTCGGCGTCCAGTTTTGCTTCTCCGTCAAGATGCGCTGGGCATGAACGCGCACCTCACGCTCGCTCGCCGACACCGCGCGGGCCAGCGTCTCGTCGTCGAGCTTGCCGAGCCGTTCGAGCGCCCAGAGTGCATGGACCTTGCGTGCGCCATCGCCTTCCTTCTCGACGTTCTTGACGATCGGCTGCAACGACGCAACCGCTGCGGCGCCTCCACGTTCGACGAGCTGATGCGTCGCCTGCAGTCGCACCGTCAGGTTCGGACTGCCGAGTGCTGCGACGAGATGAAGGACGTCGGCCTTCGCAAGGTTCACGACGGGGCGCGGTCCATCGCTGTCGGCGCCGTTGCCGCGATAGACGATCCGCCAGATGCGCCCCTTGTCGCGATCCCGGCCCGGATGATTCAACGCCACCTCGTAGTGCCCAATGATGCGGTTGTAGAAGTCGGCGAAATACAGGCAGCCGTCGGGCCCGAGCTTGATATCGACCGGGCGGAACCACGGATCGCTCGAAGTCAGGAACGGCTTCATCACCGCCTTCGGACTGGCGCCGTCCCACTTCAACTCATAGGCGTTGATGCGATTGAGCACCACGTCCCCCAGGAACAGCATGCCGCGATATTCTTCCGGATACTGATCGGCCGCATAGTAAGCGACGCCGCACAGGGCCGTCGAATGGCCGTCGAAGGTATTCATGTGCGGCGCGAAACCGAGCCCGTCGTGCGGCCTCGCAAAGCTCTCGTACGTGCCGTGCCGCAACAGCATGGTGAGCGGCCGACTATGGCAGTCGCCGGAATAGAGATTGCCGAGCGGGTCGAACGCCAGGCCGAACGGGTTGACCTGGCCCCAGGTGTGCTGCTCGATGCGCGAGCCGTCGGCCTTGATGCGATAGGTGTTGCCCGAGGTCATCTTGATCGACGACGTGCCGTCCTGGCACTTGACGTTGGAGGTGTTGGAGAACCCATGACAGGCGTAGATCCAGCCATCAAAACCTTGCTGGAACTCGCCTGTCATGCCGTGCGTGTCCTGGGTGCCGAACTGCGAGTAGAAGACTTCACGCTTGTCCGCCTTGCCGGTCCCCTTGGTGTCGGTCATGTGATAGATCGACGGGATGCTGTAAACGAGCGCACCCTTCGCCGTCGGGATGACGCCGATCGGGATGTTGAGCCCGTCGGCAAACGTCGTGATCTTGCGAGCCTTCCCGTCGGGCCCGAAGTCCTCAAGGATCTTGACGGCATCGCGTCCCTTGGCGTCCGCCGCCGCGAACGGATATTCGATCGTCTCGGTTACCCACAGCCTGCCCGCCGCGTCGAAGTTGATGTTGATCGGCTTGCGAATGTCCGGATCGGCAGCTACGAGTTGAAGCTCGAAACCCGGCGGCAGCTTGATTGTCTTCTTCTGCTCCGCGGGGCGCAACGGCTCCGTCGCCGCCACATGCGGACTCGGCGGCCACTTCGGCTTCTCCTTGGCCGCTTGCGGCGTAGCAAAAACAAGGAGTGCCAACAACAAATAAGCCGTGCGGTACATGATCAATCTCCGGTTCGTAGGTCAGGCTTTCCAGCCTGACGTTGGCCGCTCGTCAGGCTGGAAAGCCTGACCTACGTGGCGATGCCACCATCGTACGACCCGACGGCACGCTCCGCAACGGGATTGTCAATGTCCGATTATGGGCAAATTTATGGGGAAATCGATCACCCCCCCCTCCCCATCAGCGATGCTCGCTAAACGGGGCGCTACCGACCTTGACACAATCCGAAAAGAAACCATTTGGCGCGGCATCCTGACGTGGTAAAATAGGCCGAACTCCGGAGCCGCCACCATGAACGCCCCCATCGTCATCGAAGCCAGCGATCCCCGGCTGCACGTCATGATCAGCAGCACCACCGTCGACCTGCCCGACCACCGTGCCGCCGCCAGCGAGGCGATCCAGCGGGCCAAGCACACCCCGGTCATGATGGAACTCGGCTCCGCGGAATGGAACTCCGACGCGATCAAGTTCTCGCTGCAAAAGGTCGAGCAATCGCAGGTCTACGTCGGCATCTTCGGCCTCCGCTACGGCTACATCCCCGACGACCCGATGCGCAATCCGGACCGGCTGTCGATCACGGAGCTGGAATACAGCCACGCCGTCAAGCTCGGGAAGCCGACGCTCATCTACATCGCCAAGGATTCGCATCCGTTCACGACAAAGCAGATAGATCGCGAGCCGGAGAAAATCCAAAAACTTGATCGGCTCAAAGCGGAATTGCAAAAAGACATCTGCGGGTTCTTCGATAATCCCGAGGAATTGTCAAAGCTCATTCTGCAATCGCTGTACGAACTTCAGATTCACGTCGGCGACAAGGCCAAGGTCGTGTACCGCCTGCCGAAGCCGCCGGATCTTTATGCGGTGCCGAACTACATCCTCACCAGTACGTTTATCGGCCGGGCGACGGAGCTGGACGAACTCGACGTCTGGGCCGGCTCGACGAATCCGCTGATGGTCGTCGAAGGCATCGGCGGCCTGGGCAAGAGCGCCCTCACCTGGGAATGGATGCAGAAACGCGCGACCTACGCCATCAAGAATCTCGCCGGCCGCGTCTGGTGGAGCTTCTATGAACGCGGCACCTCGATGAAGGCGTTCGTCCATCACGCCCTCGCCTACATCACGGAAAAGGAACCCGACGCCATCAAGGAATTCTCGCACTACGAACGCTGCCAGCTCTTGTTGACGGAACTCAAGCGCCGGCCATTTCTGTTGCTGCTCGACGGCTTCGAGCGCGTCCTCACCGCCTACCACCGCTGGGACAAGGCCCAGCAGCGCGACGACAAGATCGAAGCCGACCTGCGCGAATGCGTCGATCCGAACGACGGCACCTTCCTGCAACAACTGCTGCACTGCACGCCGTCAAAGGTCATCATCAGCACCCGGCTCTTCCCGAGCATCCTGGAAAACCGCACCGGCCAACCCATCCCCGGCGTCGCCCATCACAAGCTCAACGGCCTATCCCGGCC
>JACQFG010000166.1 GCA_016200155.1 Planctomycetota bacterium
GACAGCAAGGGTGCGTATGTGCTGAACGTGCTGGTGCCGTATCAGGAGCACGTGCTGCCGATGATCCCCGGCGGCATGACGGTGAAGGACATCATCAAGGCGTGACGTAGAATGATGGTGGAGGCCAAGCCATGATCAGCGTAGAACGCCGGACGAAGCCGTCGAAGAAAGCTGCGATCCCGCCGCTGCAGAACGGGGACCATCTGACTGTCGCAGAATTCTTCCGCCGTTATGAAGCCATGCCCGAACTCAAGAAGGCCGAATTGATCAACGGCATCGTCTACATTCCGTCACCCATTGATGTGCCGAATCATGCAGGAATTCGCCCCCTGCAAAATGGCGATCATCTAACGATAGAGGAATTCGAACGGCGCTACGAAGCGATGCCAGAGGTGAAGAAAGCGGAACTCATCAATGGAGTCGTGTACATGGGATCGCCCGTTTCGCTTGTCAATCACGGCTCACCTCACAGTTTCCTCACGGGCTGGCTCGTTTACTACCACGCGTTCACGCCGGGCACGCAAACAGGCGATAATGCGACCTTGAAGCTGCCGATTGGAACGCATCGCCCGCAACCGGATGATTTGTTGCGGATTCTGCCAGAGCATGGCGGGCGGTCGAGAACCGACAGCAAGGGGTATGTCGTTGGCGGCGTCGAGCTTGCCGCCGAGATTGCTGCAAGCAGCGCCAACATTGATCTCCATGAAAAGAAAACCGCCTACGAACTCAATGGTATCCTCGAATACCTGGTTTGGCGCGTCGAGGACGACGCGATCGACTGGTTCATTCTCAAACGAGGCAGCTACCAGCGCCTTCGCTTGACCGGGGACGGCCTGTACAAGAGCAAAGTGTTCCCCGGTCTTTGGCTCGACCCGCAAGCCATGATCACGGGCGACGTTGCAAGAGTCATCGAAATCGTCCAGCAGGGCATCGCGTCGCCGGAACATGAGCGCTTCGTCGAAAAATTGCGCTCGAAAAAGAAATGACCCACTTCACGCCGGCATCGGCGGCTAGACCGCCTCGGCCCTCGCACGCAGCCAGATCGCGACTCCCAGCGCCACACCGGCCATGAAAATCCCGATGCTGATGTTCTGCGACAGCGTCATGTTGAATGCGACCGCCTCGGTGTCGGTGCGCAGCATCTCGTTGATAAATCGATGCACTGCGTAGGCGCACATCAACAGGACCATCAACTCGCCGTCGTGCCGTTTGAACGGATAATACGACAGCAAAAAG
Organism: Planctomycetota bacterium; assembly: GCA_016200155.1. Classification (GTDB taxonomy): domain Bacteria; phylum Planctomycetota; class Planctomycetia; order Gemmatales; family Gemmataceae; genus SIAQ01. The sequence continues at coordinate 1,237 of JACQFG010000166.1, forward strand.
AACAGCAGCAAGCACATGCTGATCGTCTCGTAGATCTGCGTCGGGTTGACGCCGATGCTGCGCGGCTCGAACGCCGGCAGCGTGACGGGAGCGCCGCCGCGGATCACGGTCACCTGCAGGATGCCGGTGACGTTCGGCTCGACCTGCTCTTGCTTGAGCACCGGCTTGCCGTTGACCTCGACGATCACGTCGTCGGCCTTGAGGACGTCGGCCGCGGCTGAACCGGGCTCGACGGCTTCGACTTCGAGGGACTCTCCCTTGAACAAAAAGCCCATCGGCGTCTGGTAGCCGCGGCGAATCATTTCTCCCGTCGGCGGCGCGAGCTGGATCGGCGGCGCATTCGTGTACAGCGGGAAGTGGAGCGCCGGAGCGCCGGTGCAGGCGACGTTGCCGTAGCAGCAGCCGGTGAACAGGCAGCCGACACGGCCCAGCGCGATGCCCAGCGCGATGCACGGGGCAATGACGTCGATCATCTTCCAGGTGGAAATGTTGCGCTGCACCAGCATCAGGCGATAGTAGAGGAAGTAACCGATCGTGGCGCCCAGGAGAGCGCCGTACAGGACGAGGCCGCCGTCCCACAGCTTGATGAGGTTCCAGAGCGGCCGATTCTGAAAGGTATGCCAGAACCACACGACGTATACCAGCCGGCCGCCGATGATGCCGGAGACGAAGAGCCAGATTTCCAGATCGGCGACGTACTGTTCGTCGATGCCTTCGCGCCGGCACATGCGGCGCGCCATCCAGTTGCAAAAGATGAACGCCAGGAACAGCATGGCCCCGTAGCCGTACACGGGGAGGTGCCAGCCTTCCTTGAGCCATTCGAGGGGAATATCGAACAGGACCTGTCGCATTGAATTCCTTCACGGGCGAACGGCAGGAGATAACCTCCCAAGCCCGCAGGTGAGGTACTCCGAACCTGCGGGGTGACCCCGCAGGTTCGGAGTACCTCACCTGCGGGCTTGACGTTAAGGCACCTTCACGGAATCGAAGATTTTCTTCAGCAACTGCTCCGACGTCATCTCCTCGGCCTCCGCCTCGTACGTGACCGTCACGCGGTGCCGCAGGACGTCGTAACCGATCGTCTTGACGTCCTGCGGCGTGACATAGCTTCGGCCTTCGAGAAACGCCTGGCCCTTGGCGCCGCGCGTCAGAAAGATCGTGGCGCGGGGACTGGCGCCGTACTGGATGTAGGGCTCGAGGTTGAGCCCGAAGTCCTTGGGCCGGCGCGTCGCGTGGACGATCTCGACGATGTACTTCTTCACCTTCTCGTCAAGATAAACCGAATCGATCGTTTTTCGCAAGTCGAAGATGTCCGCGCCCGACAGCACCGGCTCGATGGCGACGTTCGGCTCGATCAGGGCCATGCGGTCGAGGATCGCCAGTTCCTCCTCCTTGCTCGGGTAGGTCAGGTGCAACTTCAGCATGAAGCGATCGACCTGAGCTTCCGGCAAAGGATAGGTTCCCTCCTGCTCGATCGGATTTTGCGTCGCCAGCACCAGGAACGGCTGCTCCAGCGTATGGGTGCGATCGCCGATGGTCACCTGCTTTTCTTGCATCGCCTCGAGCAAGGCGCTTTGCACCTTGGCGGGAGCGCGGTTGATCTCGTCGGCGAGCACGAAGTTCTGAGTGCCGATGACGTCGGCGGGCAGCAGGTCGGGCGTGAACTGGATGCGCTGGAACGTCAGGTGCAGCCCCTGGGCGAGGGTGCGGACGGCGAGGGTTTTCGCCAGGCCAGGCACGCCTTCGAGGAGCATGTGTCCGCCGGTGAGCAGGCCGAGGACGAGGCGATCGAGGAGTTCGCGCTGGCCGATGATGACGCGCGCGATCTGGGCAAAGAGCGGGTCGAGCTTGGCGCGCATAGCCTGCACCTGGCGATCGCGTTCTTCGAGACCATCACGCATGCGCGCTCCGGGATGAGTGTTGATTTTTTGCTTGATTCCGCGCGGCGGGCATGATTGTATAATACACGTGCGGGGACGCCTTGGCACAGGCGCCAGGGGCGGTTTCCCTCCCAACGAATCCGCGCTTCGAAGGGGCAGGCCATGGTCGACACGCCGAACGTTCCGCCGGAAGAATTCGCCGAGACCCGCGAGCATGAATATCAGGACTCGCATTATCACGACGAGGAACCGGACATCGTCAACGACGAGCTGGCCTCGAACGTGACGAAGGCGCCGGTCGCCAAGAAGAAGACGACTCGCCGCCCGCCGCCCAAACCGCGGCATTACGAAGATTGACGTTTCGCCGCTAGCGGCTTAGCGCTCGCATGGCGCCATGCGAGCGCTAAGCCGCAAGCGGCGTTTTGGGAGATTCCATGCGTCCCAACGCTGTCAAACGCCTTCTCAAGGCCGGCCAACCCGCGGTCGGCACCTGGCTGTCGCTCGGGTCGATCACGGCCGCACGCTTCATGGCCCGCGCCGGGTTCAACTGGCTCACCACCGACATCGAACACAGCCTTGTCGACTGGGAAACCGCGACGCACATGTTCGCGACGATCGCCGACGCCGGCTGCACCGCCCTGGCTCGCGTTCGCTCGACAACGGCGCGATGGGCGTCGTCGTGCCCATGGTCAACAGCCGCAAGGAGGCCGAGGACGCCGTCGCCGCCATGCTCTATCCGCCCACCGGGAATCGCTCCGTCGGCGGCAGCGTCCACGCGCTCAACTTCGGCGCCAGCGCCAATGAATACTACGAGCACGCCAACGAGGAAATCTTGGTCGTCATTCAGTGCGAGCACATCCAGGCCGTCGAGAATGCCGATGCGATCTTTTCGGTCCCCGGCATCGACGCGATCTTCGTCGGGCCCAACGATCTCGCCGCCAGCATGCGCAGCAAGGACAACAAGCCGCCCAGCGCCAAGGCGACCAAGGAAGCGATGGACCACATCCTCGCCACCTGCAAGAAGCACGGCGTCGCGCCGGGGTTGCACACCGGCAGCGCCGACGAGGCCAACGCGCGCATCGCGGAAGGCTGGCAGTTCATCGCCATCACGAGCGAGTTGAAGATGATGCTGAACGGAGCCGCCGCGGAGGTGCAGAAACTGCCGACGGCATCGAAGAAGGTGGAGATGGCGAAGTATTGAGCGAATTCGTGTAGCGCCCGCCTGGCGCCGCGCGGGCGCTAAACGAAGACGGGATTGCCCGTCACTTCTGTTCGGCAAGGATGACGATCAGCACGAACTCGGCACGATTGCCCCCCAAGGCCGGGGCGCCGGGATCGTCGTCCGGCCCCTTCTTTTTCGTCTTGGGGGTCACGGCGGCCTTGGCCATGTACACCTCGACCGACTGGCCTTGCTTGAGGAGATCGAACTCGGCCGGGAAGTAGCCGGGCAGGCCGATCTTGTCTTTGCGGTCCTCGAACTCTTTCTTGGTGAATTTCTTCTGGTTGCCCAGATCATCGAACTCGATGGGCAAGAACATCGTGCGGACTTTGGCGCTGTCGCCGGCAGTCACTTCATAGCGCTTGGCGGTGTAAACCTGCGTCGCGCGGCGTGCCGATTCCGTCTGGAAGGCCGCGACGGCCTTGTTGTAGTTGATCAGCGCATTCTGCCGGTTCTGCACCTCCTTCAGCGGAATCTTCTGGATGTTGAACTGTTGCTGCGCCAGGTTTCGCTGTTGATCGGCGGCCCAGAGGTTGTTGTCGTAGACCTTTTTGGGATCGACTTCCATCGTCTCGACGGTGAGTTCGCGGGCCGACTCGCCTTTCATGCCGACGATTTTGCCGCTGAACTTGTTGCCGTAGACGAGCTTTTCCTTCTTCTTTTCTTCCTTCTTTTCGACGTCCTTCTTGTCGGGGTCGATCTTCTTCTTGTCGGGATCGACCTTCTTCTCGTCGGCCTTGTCCTTTTTGTCGGCTTCCTTCTTCGCATCCTGAGCGGTGAGCGGCAACATGATGGCCAGCACGGCCAGGAACCCGAGGAACAGACCAAAGCGTTTCATGGCAATCACCCGTTTATGGCAAATAGAGATACTCTTCCTTATCTGAAAGTCTAGCTGATTGCGACCCGGCGTACAATCACAATTTTGGATTTGTTTGTCGGAGCGTGAAGCGCCCTTGCTCCTTCGCGAACGCTTCAGGCTCTGATGACACTTGCGGCGATTTTTGTTAACCTAAACACATTCCAGCGTCCGCGCCATCCCATGGGAGCGATCGAGTTCATGGAAACGGTACAACTGCAATGCGGCCATTGCAAGCAGGTGATGGCGATCAGCGTGGAGCATCTGGGCGGCCAGGTGCAATGTCCGCACTGCAAGGGGGTCGTGCAGACGGCGGCGCGCACTCCGCCGCCGGCCGTCGAGCCCGTGGCGCCGGCCGTGCCGAACCTGGAACTGCACCAGCGCGAAAGCATTTTCGCCGGGCCGGAAGCATCGGACGCGGTGCTCGGCGAGACGGCGCCGCCCCAGGTCGAGCTGCCGCCCGCTCCCATCAGCGACGAGCAACCGTCGTCGGCAACGCACTTCACGCCGATCCGCCCGCGCCCCGTCTACGATCGCGGCGTCTTCGCCATGTACGGCCTGATCTTCCTCGTCCCCTACGCGCTCCTCACCACGCTGGCGATCATCTATCTCGTCTTCTTTCAGCCCCCCCGGCCCCATCCCCTGGACGTGATGCCCGACCCGGTCCCCGAAGGCAAGAAAGGCGGCGCCAAACCCGCCATGCAGACCCATCACGCCCAGCCGCTCGCCGAGCATCAAAAGACCACCCTCACGCACACGATCCGCGTCGGCAAGGACGGCGATCTCATGGTCACCCCCGAACGGCTGCGCTGGACCAGCGACGGCGATTTGCAGCTCTTCTTGCGCGCCAAGAACATCTCGACCAACGCGTCCTTTGCGCCAATCAACGATGCCTTTCTTCTGTACGACGCCCAAAAAAAGGGGCCCAAGCCGTACAGCTACCTGGAATCGGGTTCCGGCAAGGTCGACAAGCTCTTCAGCCCGTTTCTGGAATATCGCAAGAACGTGAAGGATGACAAGGAGCCCGGCATCGATGTGCTCGGCCGGGATCAGGAGACGATCATCGTGCTGACGACGAACTCCGCCGACCGCAAGCCGCACGTCGAGGCGATCGCGAAATCGAACGACAGCTACACCTGGCGCGTCCAGCTGCGGCGCGGCTTCGTGAAATGGAAGGGCAAGGACATCTCGACCACCGCGGTCATCGGCATCGACTTCACGACAGCGCAAATCGAGCGCGGCTCGTAATGCCGCGTCTGAGCCCGAAGCGCAAGCGAGGGCGAAGCGTCACTTCTTCAACTCCAGCACGACATCGTTGCTTCCCGCCTTGATCGTCGCGGTGAGCCCGGATTTCGCCGCGGTTGTGTAACGCGCCGGCAGCAAGCTCGGCCCCGTCTTGCCGGACGCCTTCCAGGTGACGCCGATGCGGTACTCCCCGGAAGGCGCCCCGTCGAACGCCTTGTAGGTCGAAAGTCGGAACGAGCCATCCGCCTCGGTCACGCCGACCGCCGTCACTCCCTTGGCATCCCCCGTGTCGCCGGCAAAGGTCACGGTCGCTCCCGCCATCGCCGCTCCGTCGAAGTATGCGAGTCCGCGCACCGGATGCGTCGGCTTGCGGTTCGCGGTCGAGACGCCCTTCTCTCCCGTCGTGATCGGCTTGAGATTCTCGGTGTGTACCGCGTCGACCATGATGTTGGCGATCACGGGGCCGTCCTTTTTCATCGTGACCCAGACGAGGTGATCGAACTCGCCGTACTCGACGCCGCGGACCTTGCTGACGCCGCCGGTGGTCGCGAACTGGTAGTAATTCATCCCCTGGCGGACGAACTTCTCGTAGCGATGCACGTGCCCGGAGAAGACGGTGTACGAGCGGCCCGCGAGCGCCTTCTCGACGCCGGCCCAGCCGTTCTTGGCGCCGTTGCTGTTCGTCCAGAGCGGGCGATGCACGGCGACGATCGTCCAGCGTACCGTGGCGTTGTCGTTCAGCGTCTGCTGCACCCAGGCGAGCTGCTCCTTGCCGACGGCGCCCGGATCGCCGGGCGGATCGTCGGAGTTGAGCATCAAGAACAGCACGTTGCGATAGACGAAGTGATAATGCTTGCGGCCCAGCTTGCCTTCCCAGAACTTGGCGGACTCCTTGACGCCCGCATCGTGGTTGCCGGCGACGTAGAAGAACGGCATGGTGAGCTTGTTGACGTAGCCGTCGAACTCCTTCCACTCGGCGGCGTACTTGTCATCGGTCTTCTTGCCGCCCTCGATCAGATCGCCGACCGAGAGCACAAATTCGGGCTGGAGAAGGTTGAGCTTCTCGACGGCTTGCGCGAAGATTTCGGGGCGATGTCCGCCGGTGCGATCACTGACGACGGCGAAGCGGAATTCGTCCTTGTCGTCGTTCCAGCGTAGGTGGGTGATGGGATTGGGACCGTCTTCGAGCGGGAAGAACGTCTTCCAGCCACCGCCGCCGGCGCCCGACAGGACGATGGCGACGCTGATGCCGACGATGACGAGCGAGCCGATCCAGAGTCGTTTCATGGCGATATGGTAACCCGTCGCGGCGGAAAGACAATGAAAATCTGGCATTCGTTTAGCGTTCGCGCGGCGCCGCGCGAACGCTAAACGAAGAGCGGCGATATGATACCC